>JAGVFE010000117.1 GCA_020057765.1 Candidatus Woesebacteria bacterium
CTCAGGCGGCGTTTCTTCCAATACGGCTTTTACTACGGCAATGATCTGTTGGAGGACTGGTGTGATTGCTTCGGCAATCTCAGCACGCGTCAACTCAATCATGCGCGGCAAACCAGTCACCGTGTCGCGGCCACGGACCTCCATGATAGAAATTGGTTGTTGGAGATTGGAAGCTGGTTGATTCTGTTTGTCCGGCATTGCGTCTCCAATGGTTACTTTAATTGCCTCAGCCATCCGCTCGCCAATGATGAGGTTAGCAGTCCGCTTGACGAAATTGCTGATTGTCTCATCAATCTTATTCCCCGCCACACGGGCGCTTTTGTGAACGACGACCCCGCCGAGTGAAATAACCGCCGCCTCGGTGGAACCTCCGCCGATATCGACAATCATATGGCCACTGGCTTGGGCTATGGGAATTTTGGCGCCAATTGCTGCAGCCAACGGCTCTTCAATGAGAAATGCAAGTTTAGCTCCAGCAGCCAACGTCGCATCCAGCACAGCGCGCCGCTCCACTTGCGAGGCCCCCGAGGGCACACAGACCATGACTTCGGGTTTAAAAATCCGGTTCCTTCCGATGGCTTTATCGATAAAATACGCCAGCATCGCTTCGGTGACTTTGTAGTCGGCAATCACCCCATCACGCAGCGGCCGGGTGGCCATAATGTTGCCCGGCGTTCTGCCGAGCATCTCTTTGGCTTCGCTGCCGACGGCCACGACGCGGTTATCATCAACAGTGACGGCCACCACCGTCGGCTCGTTAAGCACAACGCCCACGCCAGCGAGCCACACGAGGCTATTGGCAGTGCCCAAATCGATACCTATTCTTTTGGTAAACATAGGAGCCTGGTTCGCTTTTTATTATAGCAGAGATTATAATACGGAATACCATGGTTGAAAAAGTAAAACAAGTAACCCGTCGATTGATCACTATTGGCATAGTTCTACTCATTCTTACAATATCGTTAGGCATCATCGCATACGGAAAAGGGTGGCGGCTCGATGTCACCAAAAAGTCTGTGAATTCAACGGGCCTGATTTCTGCGACTTCTCAGCCCAGCGGGGCGCAAGTTTTTGTTGACAAAACCCTCAAAACAGCAACCAACAACGCATTCAATGTCAGCCCCGGCTGGTATACCGTTCGGATTGTCAAAGAGGGCTATTTGCCGTGGGAGAAAAAGCTGCGCGTGCAAGGAGAAGTGGCCATAAAAATAGATGCCACCCTCTTCCCAAGCAACCCCAGCCTCTCGCCTCTGACGACCACAGGGATCCTTGTGCCGACACTCTCGCCGGATGGCACAAAGGTCGCCTATATAGTCCCCGCGCTGTCTGGCAGTTCGACAGGCTCACTGCTAAAACAGGGCGGTTTGTGGATACTGGAGTTATCAGATAGGCCGTTAGGACCAAACAGAGACCCACAAATACTTGCTAATACTGATGCATTGCTTTCATCTCCCGATATCTCACTTCTTTGGTCTCCTGATTCACGGGAACTCATCGTCAAAACAAAAACCGCAGCACACCTTTACGCTGTTGGAAAGACCCAGACATTTACGGATGTATCGGCGAATTTGCCCAGCATCCTCACCGACTGGGAATCCAACCGAAAAACCAAGGTGAGTCAGAAACTTGCAGGTTTCCCGCAGGAATTTGCAGCACTTGCGTCAAGCTCGGCAACTATCTTGTCATTTAGCCCTGATGAAACCAAGATCCTCTACCAAGCAACCGCCTCAGCAACCATCCCAATGATTATCAAACCAGCGCTCATTGCGTCAAACCCTACCGTCGAGGCTCGAGAAATAACTCCTGGGAAACTTTATGTATATGATACGAAAGAAGACAAGAACTTTCTCGTCTCTGGCGAGCCGATCTGGTATCCAACCTCAAACCACCTCATACTATCCCAAAATAATAAAATAGATATCATGGAGTACGATGCGACCAACCGCACGACGGTCTACGCCGGCCCCTACACTGACGGATTTCTCACCCCATGGCCCAATGGCAGCCGGCTGGTGATTGTCACAAATTTAAACCCCGGCGCCTCCACCTTACCGAACCTTTATAGCGTCAGTTTGCGATAAAAAAATGGTGTCCCTGGTAGGAGTTGAACCTACATCGGAGGTTTAGGAAACCTCTGCTCTATCCGTTGAGCTACAGGAACCCGTTTTGAGGACGGAAAATTGGTCGGGGCAGGCGGATTTGAACTGCCGGCCTCTTCGTCCCGAACGAAGCGCTCTACCAACTGAGCTATGCCCCGATGTCTTTGAGTATAGCAAAAAATCCAAGCCTGCGATATAATGACAGCAATGAACCTCTCCTTCCGCAAGTCCTCCGATCCACTGCCCCCTCCGCCGGTCCAAGTCATTTTAGCCTCCCAATCGCTCGGTCGACGGTTGCTCCTGGAAAAACTTGGCATTCCCTTCCGCGTCGTCATCAGCCGGATCGACGAAGAGGCAATCACGCACCCGATGCCAATCAAAACCATCCAAAAGCGCGCAACGGCAAAGCTTGATGACGTTTTGAAAAACCCCCGCGTCTACAATTTGCCGGCAGAAGGCCGGTTTCTCATCATCGCGGCTGACTCCATGGGCATTTTGGGCAAAAAAACCTTTGGTAAGTCCCGCGACCGCGAGCACACCAAGGAAATTCTCAAAGACCTCATGGGCAAAACGCATAGCTTTGCTACCGCCGTCGCTATGGCCTATATCGAAAACCTCAAAGAAAAAAAACGGTGGGAAAAAGTCATCCAGACCCGTGTCACGCTTCGCAAAATGCCTGTGGCAGAAGTGGAAAGCTTTGTGACGCGCTTTGACCTATCGCGCTTTGCGGCAGGCTTTGCGCTCAACGAAACCCCGTGGGATCTGGTCACCAAAATCGAAGGCAGCTACACCAACGTCATCGGATTGCCCTTCGAAGTCCTCCTGCCGGTCCTGCGGCAACACGAAATCATCACCTAAATCACGTTACAAAAAATTTTCCCCCCATCTTGACAAGGCTGTTTATTTCGACTATCATCGAAAAGAGAGGTAAAATTTATGAAAAAAATCGAATTGATCTGGCGGGAAATTCTGGAGACCGGAGTCAAAAATCCAGTGTTTGAGCAAAAAAAGCTCGCTCAAAAATTTCACTTCAGCACCAGCACGGTGTTTGCCGCAGTCTCGCCCCTGCGCCACATCGGCGCCGTCACCGTCACCGGCCGCAACTTCCGCATCACCAATCTTGAAAAAATCCTTCTCTATTGGGCCACCCACCGGCAACTGAATAAAGACATCATCTACCAAACTCATGTGGATGCGCCGGTTTTGGAAATCGAGGGCCTCATGCCGCCTCACACGATCTACGGGGCCTATTGCGCAGCCCGGAGGCTTTTGGCTGACGCACCGGCTGATTATGAGATGGTCTACGTGTATGCCTCTGACGCTCTTGCCATCCAAAAACGCTTTCCGCCAAGCAAACAATCTCCCAATCTTTTTGTCCTGGCGGCTGATCCGTATGTCGCTGCCTTTGGTCCGGTGACGCCCCCGTCGCAAACATTCGTCGATCTGTGGAACCTCCCGCACTGGTATGCAAAAGACTTTCTGGACGCAGTAAAAGAAAAATTTTATGGATTTTTATAACGATCTAGTCACGCAAAAAAGCTGGCAGACGCTGCAGGAACTCAGACGAAAGCTCGCGTTTGTCCTCATCGGCGGCTGGGCCGTCTGGCTCTATACCAAAGCGCTCAAGTCCAAAGACATCGACATACTCGTCAACTATGATCAACTGGAAAAATTGAGAAAACTCTATCCAGTCACCAAAAACGACCGGCTGAAAAAAATACGAAGCCAGAAACGAAGAAGTCCAGATAGATATTTACCTTCCTCATTACAGCAGGATCGGCATCCCCGTCGAAGACATTATGACCAAAACGATTACCCGGGAGACCTTTCGTGTCCCCACGGTTGAAACACTCCTGAAGCTCAAGCTTTTTGTCTATACCCAGCGCAAACTTTCCGCCAAAGGGCAAAAAGACCGGCTCGACATCCTCTCGTTAGTCCTTGCATCCCCAATCAATCCCAAAAATGTTCCCAAAGAACTGGCGCAAATAATCAGGGAAACCATAAACATTCCGGAATTGGGGATCAATGAACATATTTGGAGCAAACGGAAAAAAGAACTGCTCAAGGGGTAGAAAAAAGCAAACCGGTGGACAAGAGTGAAAAGCATACCGCATATGTGCTATACTTTTTCTCGTATGAAAGACGAAACAGCAACACAGTACTACCGCACAAAAGAACGTGCCCAACCGTTAATACATATGGCAAAAGAGGTGTATCTATGGATCAAAAACAAATTCAAAACGTCCTAGCAACATTTACCAGACGGGTAAAAAATAAATTTTAACCAAAACAGATTATTCTTTTTGGTTCGTATGCCCGGGGAAATGCGACAGTTTACAGTGATATTGACATTCTGGTTGTTGCCGATACGTTTGCTTCTATACCCTCTGAAAAACGACTGGATGTGCTTTACCCGCTCGCGTGCGATCTGAATCCGGATTTCCATGTATTTGGTTTAACGCAAAAAGAGTTTGATCACTTAAGCCCCCTCATCTCAGTTTCAGAGGCAAAAACACACGGCGTGCTTCTTTCCTAAAGTCAAGAAGGCTGATCTCCTTCTCCGCCGCCTCCGCACTGTCCGAGCGGTGGACGACGTTGCGGGGTTTGTCAATCCCAAAATCTTTTCTGATCGTGCCGGGGGCCGCCTCTGCCGGGTCCGTTGGGCCGCAGATGGCAAACGCTTTTTCAACAGCCCCCTCCCCTTCCAGCACCATCGCCACAACCGGCGTACTCATCATCTGCTGACAGACACTGGGGAAAAACGGCTTGTCTTTGTGGTGGGCATACCAGACGTCGAGGATTTGCTGGGTCAATTGGACCATCTTAAGTCCTACCACCCTAAGTCCTGCCTTCTCAAACCGGCTGATAATCTCGCCGATGATGTGCTGTTCCATCCCATCGGGCTTGATTAATACGACTGTTTTCTCGAGCATACATTTCATGCTATAAGCAATAATTCAAAATCGCAAGCAACAAATTCAAAACATTTCAATAATTTTCCGGTCGGAAAATTATTGAAACCTTTAAATATAAATCAACGAGTATTGGATTGCCATTAATACGGATTAACATATGAGGAGCTTTTGGAGACGATCGTCTTTCTGTTTATTCCATTCCAGCGCCATGTTGAGGACTGCATGAGTTTTTTTTGCCTCTCTTGACAGGCCGATGCATCTCCGATATAGTTCGCCTACTGCCTTTTTGCTATGGCAACGAAAGAATCGGTCTGATACCGGCCACCACGCACGATTGAAGGAAAATTTCTCCAAGAAATCCTGGAACATAAACAGCAGAGTCCTGCTGATCTCGTGTTTCTTGCCATCAATACTCTCCCATTCCCTACCGAACAAGATCCTGAATGGAAACCATCGGCGCTGTTAACCATATGGGAAGCGGCGTTGCCGTTGGATAAATTGCCAACACCTGCGCTCAAAAAAAAAGCCCTCAAACGCCTTCTGACCAGGCTCGATGAAGAATACGTCAATGAAATCAGTGCTATCGGGCCCGGTAATTACGATGGCCGCGTGCTCAATAGTGTCGCCGTTGGCATGGCACGAATGTATTATAGCTTGCCGGAACAAAGTCAAGAACGCGTGTGGGGCAACACACAGGAGGCGCAGCGCCATTTTGCCGTCCTGACCAGAACCATCCAATACAATGCCAGCATCAC
>JAGVFE010000026.1 GCA_020057765.1 Candidatus Woesebacteria bacterium
GAACGCGCAGGGAAGTGAAGAAGAAATTAAGGAAACGATTTCTCACACTCAATCCAAGGCGATTACTTTTGAACATTACCCGTCTCGGGAGAAAACTGACGAAATTGTAGTTTTGTCTCAGGAGGATTTTGCTTGACGCAACGACTCCCGTTTCAGGAGGATTTTCTCGTGACTAAATGCGTACGTATGATATACTTCTCTTGCTAGAATTTGTTTTAGTATATCCCTGCTGGCAGGCCTTGCATCACTCACTGACAAAATTCCCCAGCCAGAATTTCCTTCCGATGAACTAAACCCATGAACTACAAAAAGGGGCCCTGCTGTCTGTGTTGCGTTTCAAAAAAGGTTTCAAAACTTTTCCGGTCGGAAGATTATTGCAATCTTTACAAAGAAGAAGTACCATATAAAGAAACTGTTTCCATTGTTTAAGAGATAATCACATGAAAGCCAGACAAGCCAAACGCATTGCGCAAGACGTGACGGAGGCTGTATTTTCGAGAACGCTCGATGTGACATTGTGGTCCGTAGCCTACCTGACAGTACTCCCCTTCACCTATTCCATGCATGAACCGCAGTGGAAAGCACAAATGGAAGCCGACACCCTACTGTCTACACTTAACTATGACCGTATCAAACGCGCCATCATTAGCGCCCGGCATCATGGATTGATAAAAAAATCCAAAAGGCATGCCTGGCCGGAAATGACAGAAGCTGGCAAGAAGCGGCTTGCGTCGGCTGTGCCTGTGTATGATGCCAAACGTCCCTGGGATGACCGGCTTCATCTGGTTACCTACGACATTCCGGAGCGTAAATCTGATGACCGGCGCCTTCTGCGAGAGTGGCTGCGGCGTATGGGATGCGGGAGACTACAGGATTCCGTCTGGATGACGCCGTACAATCTGATAGATCTCCTGCGCACGTTTGTCGACGAACATAATCTCGAAAATACGGTAATTGTCTCAGATATGGGCAGAGACGGCGCCATCGGTGAAGAAAAAATCGTTGATCTCATAGTCCGCATCTATCAGCTTGATGCACTCAACGATCGCTATGAAGCATGGATTGCTGAAGCAGAGCGGCATGGGAAGATTGATCACCGAATGATGCTTTCATACCTGGCCGTTCTCAAAGACGATCCCCAACTGCCGTTTAGACTCCTTCCGAAATGGTGGAAGGGTGACCAAGCATACCGTTTGGTAGAAATAGACATGAAAAAGGTTTCAAAACTTTTCCGGTCGGAAAAATAAAAAAATGTTTTAAAGCTCAACCCTCCTCCACCATGGGGTCGGTTGTACTTGTTCTTAGTTCATGAGACAATGAATCGGTTGTGCGGCAACAACGTGGCAATATTCCTTTAATTTTTCTCCTGGCCGTTCTTGGTGTGACGCTCGTCGGCGGCGGTTTTTTTCTGGGTCAAAAGCGGCAGCCGGCAGAAAAAACAATCATGCCGCAAACCGTTCTACCAACCCCGACAGCCACTCCCCTTCTGCCGTCGCCAACAGACACGGTACAACTGACCCCAACGTCAACACCAGTCCAAGCCGTCAAAACCGTTGTGGTGTTTGAAGCAGAAGGCGCCATCTCTACAGAGGATAAAAGCCGGCTGCAACAAAAAGTCGTGGCACCGTACCTGGATTACCAGAGGGATTTGAATGGTGAAGGATATGTCATAAGTCTCACGATTAGTCCAAACATCGGGGCTAACAAAACCAACTACCCGTACCAAGCCAAGGCAATCTTCAAAAACGGCGGCTACGAAGGATTTGTCGTTACAAAGGACGGTGGAGGCATCGATTGGTGGCTGCCGGAATGCATGGGTCCCTGCCCATTTTCCGCAAATTTCAAAGCCAAATACCCCGAGATCATTGCCAAGTTTCCGTAAAAATTAAGCCCTTGCGTAAAGAGGAGACCTCCTGCTATACTCTTTTTTATCCTAAAGACCGTAGGTGGAGCGAAGCGACATCCCGAGGCGCAGCCGAGGGACGACAACGTTTCATAAATCCTACCGAGGGAACCCATGGCTACTCAACGAAAAATCGACGCAGTTCTTGACTTAACCTCTAAGCTTTCCAAAGCCAAATCCGTCATACTTGCGGACTACCGCGGCCTCAAGCATAAACAGATGGAGGAGTTGCGGAAACTCCTCAGAAAAACCAATAGTGAGTTTGTCGTAGCAAAAAACAGACTTTTTCTCCGTGCGTTAGGTGTGAAGGCTGCGTCTTTACAGGACGCTCTTCAGAATACCACCGCAATCCTCTTCTCCTACGCCGATGAAGTGGCCCCGCTCAGGGAACTGGTCAAGTTTTTCAAAGCCGCCGGTTTCGGCAAGCTCAAAGCAGGACTCCTAGGAACCCAACCGCTAACAGAAGACGATCTCACGCGGCTCTCTGCCCTCCCCGGCCGTGAAGTCCTGTTGGGCCGATTGGCAGGACAACTGAATGCGCCGATACAAGGATTGCACTATGCATTACAGTGGAATTTGAGAAAATTTGTGTACGCATTGGAAGCCGTGAAAAATTCAAAAAAGTAAGGAGGTGTGAAAAATTTATGGCAAAACTTAAAAAAGATGAAATCTTAGCAGCAGTTTCTGAAATGACTGTCTTGGATCTGGCGGATCTGGTCAAGGCACTGGAGGAGAAGTTTGGAGTGAGTGCCCAGCCAATGACTGTTGCGGCGACTGCGCCCGCCGGAGCTTCAGCGGAGGAGGGGGCAAGGGAAGAACAAACAGTGTTCAACGTCGTCCTGGCCGCAGCCGGAGACAACAAAATAGGAACTATCAAAGCCGTCCGCGAGCTCGTCCCGACACTCGGACTTCAGGAGGCCAAGACACTCGTCGAGTCAGCTCCAAAAGAGGTCTTAACCAGTGTCAATAAAGCTACAGCGGAGGAAGCCAAAAAGAAATTAGAGACAGCCGGAGCAAAAGTTGAGTTAAAATAACAGAGGGCATTCGTTCTGTTTGTCTTGACATCACGACCTGTCTCATGCTATATAGTGGGCGTTAC
>JAGVFE010000107.1 GCA_020057765.1 Candidatus Woesebacteria bacterium
CCAAGATATTCTTGATACTCTCATAGCCAACAAACGGCTTACTGCCGAGCAGGCCGCGACGGTTACGACGGAGTCACTTTCGACCGGCGAGGCAGTGGAAGCACTTTTGGTCCGAAAAAAAATAGTTACCGACAGCGACATCTCTCAGGCCAGGGCCAAACTGCTGGGTATTTCTTTTGTAACGTTAACCGGCATTGCCGTCTCGCCACAGGTGGTGACGCTTATCCCCGAGCCGGTTGCTCGGCGCTACGTACTGGCTCCCTATCTGTATGAAGAAAAGTCAAATACGCTTTCAGTGGCTATGGTGGACCCCCTAGACTATCAAGTGATCGAGTTTTTGGAAAAAAAGTCAGGAAAAACGATCATTCCGGTCATGGCCATGAAAGACGATATTTTGGCCAAAATTGATGACCTCTATACCCAAACCATCGGCGAAGATGTCACCAAGGCTCTCAAAGAAAATGCTCCGTCAGCAATCAAAACGTATGAAGCAGGCAAACTCGGCGAAGTCATTCGTGAGGCACCCATTGCCCAGATCGTCTCGGCTATTTTGGAACAATCCATACGACTTCGAGCTTCCGACGTCCACATTGAGGCGCAAATCGGCGACACGCGCGTACGCTATCGTGTCGATGGCGTTTTACAAGAAAAATTGGCTCTCCCCCGCGGTTTACACGACGCGGTTGTGTCGCGTATTAAAATTCTCTCCGATATGAAAATAGATGAAAAACGGATCCCGCAGGATGGGCGTTTTAATTTTAAAATGGGTGACCAGGAAGTTGATCTTCGTGTTTCTACTTTGCCCACGGTTCATGGCGAAAAAGTTGTCATGCGGCTCTTAAAAAAATCCGGCGGTGTGCCGACTCTGCCGGAGCTTGGGCTTCGGGGTATTGCGCTCAAGAATTTGGAAACAGCAATTCTCCGGCCTCATGGCATTATTTTGGTTACCGGTCCGACTGGATCTGGTAAGACGACTACCCTCTACGCCGTCCTTACCCGGCTCAATAACGCTCGCGTCAATGTCGTAACGTTGGAAGATCCGGTCGAGTATGAAATGACGGGTGTTAATCAGGTGCAAATAAATCCGACTGCAGGACTCACGTTTGCAACCGGCCTTCGATCCTTTTTGCGGCAGGATCCCAATATTATTCTCGTTGGCGAAATCCGCGACACAGAAACCACAGATTTGGCTGTGCAAGCTGCCCTCACCGGTCATTTGGTGTTTTCAACACTCCATACCAATAACGCAGCAGGCGCCATTCCACGACTTTTAGATTTGGGAGCCGAGCCGTTCCTGGTGGCTTCGGCTTTGAATGCCATCGTGGGCCAGCGCATTAGCCGCCGTGTGTGTCCGACGTGCAAAGAACAATGTACCCCCGAAGAGGACGTAGCCAACGACATGAGGGCTGTTCTTGGCGATTTGGTGCCGAAAAACAAACCGATGGTCCTCTTTAAAGGGAAAGGCACGGTTAATGGCACTGCCTGCTCCACGTGCGGCGGAAGCGGTTATATCGGGCGCATGGGACTTTTTGAAGTGTTTCCGGTGACACCGGCCATAAGCAAACTTATTTTGTCCCGTGCTCCCATGGCAGAAATCGAAAAATTAGCCGTTTCCGAAGGTATGATAACCATGAAACAAGATGGGTACTTGAAAGTACTTGAAGGAATCACGACACTGGAAGAAGTGCTACGCGTTGCACAAGACTAAGAACTATGGATATTCAGCAATTATTTTCAGAAGCCGCCAGACTAGAGGCATCCGACCTTCATTTGCTCGTAGGTTTTTGCCCGATGCTGCGGATTGCCGGTAATTTAACCCCGCTTGGCGGGGCCACGGTACTTACCGCAGTCGATACCCAACAGCTCGTCCTTGCTACACTTTCCGCTGACCAAAAAGACGTATTCCTCAACAATAAAGAACTTGATTATTCCCTGTCTAGTCCGGCTGGACGGCTTCGGGCAAATGCCTACTATCAGCAAAACTCCATTGCGGCGGCATTCCGCCTGATACCAGAAAAAATCAAAACCATCGAAGAGCTCAATCTTCCGGCCATTTGCCATGACTTCGTCAAATTGAGGCAAGGATTTATTCTCGTAACCGGCCCTACAGGTCACGGAAAGTCAACCAGCATTGCCGCCATGCTCAATACCATCAATCAGACCCGGGCCACACACATTGTGACCATAGAAGACCCAATAGAATACGTCTATACCAAAGGACTTTCCATCGTCACCCAGCGCGAGATGCATAGCGACAGCCTTTCGTGGAATGTAGCGCTTCGATCAGTCCTTCGGGAAGATCCGGATGTCGTCCTCATCGGCGAGATGCGCGATTATGAGACGATTTCTGCGGCATTAACCATAGCAGAAACCGGCCATTTGGTGTTTGCCACCCTTCACACCAATTCTGCGGCGCAAACCATTGACCGCATTGTGGATGTATTCCCCCAAAATCAACAACAACAGGTGCGGATGCAGCTTTCCAGCGCCCTTGAGGGTGTCATCTCAATTCGCCTTGTTCCGGCAATCTCGGGTGGCCGCGTGCCAGTGGCAGAAATTTTGACAGTCACCCCCGCGATACGCACCATCATCCGCGACGGCAAAACACACCTCATTGACAACGTCATGCAAACATCAGCCGAAGCCGGCATGATTTCGCTGGAATCTGCCATGGCAAAAGCAGTCAAGGAAGGGAAAATTTCAACCGAAGTTGCCACGGCCTATGCCATCCGGCCGGAGGAGATGGCTAGGCTGCTAAAATAAATGCCCTTATTTACCTACAAAGCTACCGATTCGATGGGCAAGCCCGTCACTGGCACGGTTGATTCCCCCAGTGAGGATGCGGCAGCCAAACTTTTGCGCCAGAGGCAATTTTTTGTTACGTCTCTCAACAAAAAAGGCGATTCGCTGCTTTCTCTGTCATTTCTTGCCAAAGTGAAAAAAGTCGGATCCGGCGATGTTGCTAATTTTACCCAGCAGTTGGCTACCATGGTGGTGGCTGGTCTTAATCTTCCTGATTCGCTCACTATACTCAAGTCGCAAACGACTAACCAGCAGTTTGCAACCGTCATAGCTGACGTGGAGCACCAAATAACCGGTGGGGGAAATCTCGCTGACTCTTTGGGGAAATATCCGGATGTTTTTCCTCCTATTTATGTTGCGTTAATCCGCGCGGGCGAATCTTCCGGAACGCTGGACCAGGTGCTCACGCGGCTGGCTGAGACACTGGAGGCTCAGCGCGAGTTTGCCAGCAAAGTCAAAGGGGCGATGATTTACCCGGTTATCATCGTCATCGGCATGCTTGGCGTCATGATGGTAATGATGACAGTCGTTGTTCCCAAGCTTACTGACCTTTATAAAGACTTCGGCATCAGTTTGCCGGCCACGACACAGCTCCTTATCGATATGTCGAGTTTTTTTGTCAAATTTTGGTGGTTGATGATTGCCCTTGCCGTTGGTGGATCAATTGCGTTTGGAAAATGGAGAAAAACGCCGGTCGGAGAGCTCGTTGTTGACACCTTGATACTCAAGATTCCCTTGTTTGGAAGTTTGCAAAAGAAAGTACTCCTCGTCGAGTTTACCCGGACGCTGGCTATGCTTATTACCTCGGGTATCCATATATTAAATGGATTACAAATATTAAAAGATTCGCTTGGCAATGTATTGTACCGGAACGCCATTGACGAAATTAGCAAGAAAGTAGAAAAAGGGTTTCCCTTGGGCGACACCTTTGCCGCATATCCGATTTTTCCGCCCATTGTGTCGCAGATGGTCAAAGTGGGAGAAGAAACGGGCAAACTCGACGACACGCTCAATAAGTTATCGAAGTATTTTCAAACCGAATCAGAGCATCTGGTTGCAGGACTCACGACCGCTATCGAGCCTATCATCATGGTGTTTTTGGGCTTGGGCGTCGGGTTTATCGTTATCTCAGTCATCACACCCATTTACAACCTGACGAGTCAATTTAAATAGTACTTGACAAGACATTTTTTGGATGATACACCTATACATAGGTCATAAAAATGAAAAAAGGATTTACGCTTATTGAACTTCTCATTGTTATTGCTCTTCTTGGTGCATTGGCCGTTGGGTTGCTTGCCACCATTGATCCCTTTGAACAACTCAAAAAAGGCCGGGATACCTCCATCCGCAACACCGTTGCTGAAATGTATAATGCCAATTTGCGCTACTTTTCCACCAAGGGTCAGTTCCCATGGGGAACCGGATCAACGTTTACCGCCAAAGCCGTAAACACCATGGGCGTAGACGTCACCGAGTTGATCAATGTTGGTGAGCTCAAGAATAAATTCATCGAACTAGCCGGTACCGGAAATCTTGCTAAGGTATTAGTTACCTCAACGGCTGTAGAACATCTGGCCGTCTGCTACAAAGCCGAATCTAAGTCTTTCCAGGAAGATCCGGTAACGATATTCGGCTCTGACGGGGTGACCTCGGCGACTACCTGCAAGTCCCAAACCTCCGGGACAAGCGGAGCAGACTGCTACTACTGCGTCCAATAAAATCTTGATGAGCCTTCTGGTTAGCTTCGTAAGTTTTGTCATTTTTATCAGTTTTCAGGCCACAGGAATTTATGGGGGGGATAGCGGGGATTTGGTGACTGCTGCGGCAACAGGTGGTGTTCCCCATCCGCCGGGTTATCCGCTTTATACGTTCCTTGGCTGGCTTCTTAATCACCTTCCGTTGGCAACACCAGCCTGGCGGGTCGGGCTGTTGTCCTCCATTCCTCACGCAGTCACCATCGGACTAGTCTTCTTATTTGTTTTCCAACTGACGAAGAAACTCATGCCATCCCTTTTTGCCGCGATATTTCTTGCCGGCAATTATTTATTTTTTCTCTACGCGGTGACGCCGGAGGTTTTTGCTCTGTTTGATTTATTTGTGGTATTGGTGAGCTACCTTCTGTATAAACAAAAACTATTATTAGCGAGTTTGGTTTTTGGATTATCCCTGACGCATCATCACGTGATTTTATTTTTGGTACCGGCGATATTGTATTTAGGATGGACTGTTAGCCACAAAAGGCACTTCCTTTTGAAGCTGGTTGGATTTTTTATTGTTGGATTACTCCCCTACCTTTACATTCCGATTGCGGCGCGAGGCAACTCGATCATCAACTGGGACCGGGCGGTAGATCTTGCCGGGTTTATCAAGCTGTTGACGAGGGCTGATTACGGCACGTTTGTTTCCGGAGGATATTACGGAACAGAACTTATTCAGCGTGTGATTTCGCTGAAGGCATATACACAATTTTTGCTTTTAGACTTTACCTGGGTTGGGGTGTTTCTTGCCGGTGTTGGATTATTTTCGCTTTGGAGACAGAGGAGACGCATTTTTTGGTTTTTTATCCTAGCCATCGGGTTTCTCGGACCGATTTTTTTCTTTTATGCCAGTTTTCCATTGGTCAACCGGTTTACGGTTGGGACGTATGAGCGGTTTTTACTCCCGTCGTATGTGTTGCTAGCAGTTGCCGTTGGCGTAGGATTTAACGCTTTTGCCAAAAAAACCTGGCTTGCAGCGATGCTCGGCATTCTGTTGTTTCTCATTCCATTGTCCCGCGGTAGTGCAACCCTCTGGCGTTTTTGGGGGTTGCGGGACGATCATACGGCCGACTACCTGGGACAAGATATATTAAACCGGTTGCCACAGAAAAGTATTTTACTCATGCGGCAGGATACACCCTTATTTATGACGCAATATGTCCGTTATGCCCTCGGTATCCGGCCGGACGTTGCGGTTATTCATCTTCATCGATTAGAAAGCGATGATTACAAAATTATTCTGAACAAGATTTTTCCTTCAATTGTTTTACCCAACATCATTGAATCCAACCGCACAATGTTTCCAATGTATTCTAATACAAAATTACCGCTTGACCCCGGTTGGTTCTGGGTGCCGGAAGGACTTGTGTATAAATTGACACCGGAAAAAAGTTTGCCGAAGTTTAGCCAAATGAAATCTTCCAATGATCAAATTTGGTCGACTCTCCATAATCCGACGACGGGGATACTTTCCCGATACAATCATCTGATGCTCTCTGATGTACGCGATGTATCTGCGGGAGCACGTATTGATTATGGAAAAATTCTATTGCGCGGCAATGATGTTGAGAGTGCGCTGAAGGAATTTCAGACAGCAGTCTCATATTCCGGCGACACCCGCATGGCTGAATCATATACGTATGTTGGTCTGGCCAATTTATTTTTGGGAAAATGTGATGAGGCAAATTCCGCATTTGGCATGGCAAGGCAGGCGTCTTTGGCACCTGAAGCGGTACTTACTCTCTATGAGGCCTCCGTTGCCCGTGACTGCCAAAAGAACGCTCCGAAAGCCAAAGAACTCTTGGACGCATACGAAAAAGAACGGCAAAAAGAAGACATCCCATTAAACTAAAAAGGGATATGAAGCCGCCGATTTTGAGAGAATCCGGTTCATAGGTAAATACTGCTTCATGATTGCCCTTTGGCATGATAATTCCGCGTTGAGCAATGTTTACTGGGAAGATGTTTGTTTCAATTCCGTCAACCCTAGCTTTCCAACCTGGATAATAGGTATCGGTTGTTACGAGAATTTTTTGGGATGAATTATTTTTTACGTCAATTGCCACGGTTGTATCGGTCGCTTTGATAATCGTTGCTTGGCCGGTCCCTTTTTGAATATCGGGCATAGGCTGCTGGACTAAGACAGATTGGCCCAGACGGAATGAAGCGTCATTTAATTTCTTTACTGCTTGTGTCAACGTGGTTGCCACAATTGGATCATCTGCTAAATACACCCGCGGGAGGGCAGGTGTTTTTTTTACTATGGTGACGGGTTGGCTCGGCCAGGCAGTAATAAGATCTGTCGTGCCGGTGAGTGACAGCAGTTTTTCGCCAAAGGCGCTGATGGTGGCAATATGATTGGATGACTGAATCTGTGAGAGCAAAAGAGACTCCAGGAGTGATGAACGCGCAAGGAACCTTCCCGCATAGACATGGGTTGAAGGATAATTCCAGATCACATTGCTATCTGGGAGAAGTGTATTCCGGAGAGATATATAGGGAGTTGTGATTGACCAGCCTTTTGTGGTGAAAAATTCGTTGTGAGTTGACTCAACACCGATTGTATAGAGTTTTCCGTTGGGGGTGAGCGTATTGAGTGTTTTGGGAGCTTCTAGCCATTCCCTTGCTGGAAGAAGAAGATGGTAATTGTGCCACGTTGTCCAGAGGTGGAAGGAATTGGCAAGGATAAGAAGAAAAACAAGGACATGAGGAGTCTTTTTTACTCCGAATGCCGCAAGGGTTAGGAGGCTGAAAACAAATATCCAGATAAAACGTGACGGGACGCGGAAAAGGTTAAACGGCCAAAAAGAGTAGATCAGATAGAGCGGCGAATGGCTGCCGGTCATGAGAAGCAGGGACAGGAGACATGTGACAAGGAAGAAGGGTGAGGAGCGCGCAAGGCCGATAAGCGCAAACATCAGCGGCACCAAGCCTATAAATCCGCTATTTTCCCAAAAAATACTTCCGTCAAATGACGCAAAATGCGGATAGGTTCCCATTGCAGGATTTCCGAGGGCAAAAGGATCCAAAAGTGTTTTTATGTGCTGCCACGGATATGAAAAATAGCTTGCTATATCAGCTGAAAATCCTTTCGGTTGCGATGATTGACGCATAAATTCATACGATGGGACAAGTTGTATTGCGGCAAGTAAAATTCCCAAGCACACCGCAATAATGAATGCAACGATGCTTTTTTTCTGCCATAGAATATAGCCTCCAGCAAAAAGTACGGTAATAAATGTAGCCTGGGGGAACCCGGCGAAAATTTGTAAGGCAAGCAAGATCGAAAATCCCGTAATGCGTGGGAATGCCGTTGTTGCAAGCAAAATCCAAGGCATGAGGCTGAGTCCCTGAAGCAGGGTAATATGCGGCAGTTGGGGTATGACTATGCCGGAAAGAGAAATGGATGTTGCTCCAAGGAGTGATCCAAGACGGCTTTTGGTTATGACACGAAGAAAAAAATACGTGCCGATGGAAAATAGAGCCACCGTTGATGCTAAAGCCAGGTTGTAGGCAGTCGCAAAATCAAATAGTTTAAACAGGATGAGATTGAGTGGAAATAGCGCACCAACCTGCCCTTCTGCAAAAATTGGGAATCCTCCGCCGAGATTTGCAGACCACAGCGGTAAGGCATTCTGTTTTATGCTTTGCCACAGGAGAAATTTCGTCGGGATACTAAAGTGCCAACTGTCGCTTCTGCCAAAGTCCGGGGTAACCAACACTGTCGGTTCCGGGAAAAAGAAAGGGAAGAAAAATACACCAACAACACAAAGAATAAAGGCAATGGCTGCAATATCCGGGAAATATCTTTTCACAGAGCGTAGTATACTAAAAACGTGGAAATTTTTATTTTTATAATCGGTTTGTGCGTCGGATCATTTGTCAATGTTCTTATTGATCGGCTACCAAAGGGAGAGGACGTATTCGGAGGCCGTTCCCGATGCGACTATTGCA
>JAGVFE010000068.1 GCA_020057765.1 Candidatus Woesebacteria bacterium
ACGAACGCTCGTAAACGACGCAACAAAAAAATTTAATGAACCCGTTGATCCGTTGCAACTGGCGAAAAACTTTCTCAAAGTTTCCGAGTATGCCGACCTTCCGAAAATGCTCATCCCGTTCAATCCAAAGGAGATGGAACAGTTTTTCGAAGAGCTGGCCACATCAATGAAACAATCTATATTCAAGTAAAAATACGAGTAGTGTTTTTCGCATGGTTGGTAAAACGAAAAAGTCAGTCCGCGCACACCACGTAGTCGGCGGCCCCGTAGCTGATATTGGTGCCGCTTCCCACAGCAGTCGTCGTCGGGCACTTGACTTGGCTTGCGGCAAGATCGGAGTCTGAGGCATTTTCCAACGATACTTTTACCCGGAAGTCGTCGCCTGCGTTCGTTTGGTAGTACCGCAGCTCAAGAGAACCGGACACGCTTTTGGGAAGTTTTCTCATGTAGATGGTTTGGCATCCATCGGCCCCGCCGGCGGCAAACTCGGCTGTCGTACACACCGGACAGTTTGTAGTACCGGCAGTGCCGCAACCGACGATAACCATGCCGTTGGTCCAGCCGGGGTACTTGGTGTAATCCTGATAATAAAGCCGGAGCGCGGTTTTTAACTCTAATAACTCCGCTTTCCGCTTAAAATCACGGCTCCGCTCCCGGGCTCCCAAAAAATTCGGCAGAGCCAAGCCGATGATGACGGCGATGATGGCGATAACTACAAGGAGTTCGATAAGGGTAAATCCTTTTTTCATTGCGGCGTCCTCCCATTTTCCGGCGTCGTATTGGAACTGGCAAGGCCATAGTTGCACAACAGCGGCCCACCGCTTGAACAGCTGGTATTGGGATACGAAAGCGCGTTGCCGTTGATGTCGTGTGGGATGTTGCTATCCGGTAAATTCTCCAGCCGTGCATATATTTGAAACGTATTGTTGCCGCCGGAATAAAAATAGCGCTGGGTGGCCGACGGGTCTTTGGGAAGTTTGGCCATATAGGTCGTGCCCTTAGAATCCGTCCACGAGGCATCCCACACGCACGACTGATTGTCCCCGGTACTACAGCCCAAAATGTCCCCGCTCGCGTTTCCGCTTGGGTATTTGCCTTTATCGTTGTAAAAGGACTCCATTGCTGTGGTAATGGAGCGTAAATTCCCCTTCCGCCGGTTGTCCCGATTTTTCCGATTAGAAGAAGTAAAACTCGTCAATCCCAAGGATATGAGAATACCCATAATGACAATGACAATCATGAGCTCGATCAATGTAAAGCCTTTTTTCTTTTTCATTGTAGACATCGGTTCGCCGGGTTGCCGCAGGCGTTGTTGCAGTCAGATTGATTATACGTCACCGGACAGCCTGATGCATTGGGATTACCATACGAATTGCAAATACCATTGGGGTCACAGGCATACTGTCCTGGAGCCGGCAGCGGTGTAGGTGTGGGTACGGCACCCGGGTCAAAACCGGGAGCAGTCAAAGTGCCTCCGGCGGCAAACCCCCAGTTCCACTCCACGCCATACCCGCAGCCGGAAATCGGACTGCAGCCTACAGCCGGAATATCCGGATCAGACGTATTGGCAAGGGCGGCAAACAGCCGGTACCCTTTGCACAAATTCGTCTCATCCTGGGCTATGTATTTATAGGGCCATTTTTTCACCGGGTCGCAGGGAACTTCTTTTATATATGGCTGCAATTGGGATCCGCCACAGGGAGACAGTATTGTCAGGGCCGGATAACAGTTGTAATCATTATAATACTCCTCAAACGCGCGCCGGATCATGGTCAGGTCGCTCTTTCTTCGCGCGTCGTATGCCTTGTCAATCTGACGCTTGAGATTGGGAAACGTAGCCAAAAGCAATAAAATAATAATGACGACAACGATAAGAAGCTCGTTGAGGGTAAAACCTTTTTTCATTATATCCAGTATAATACAATTCGAGTATTATGATCTCATGCAAAAACTTGAAGAAATTACTGGTTGGCTCGCTGTCGTCATTCTTGGTATTACCCCACTCTTTTTCTTTCCCTTGACGACTGATTACTACGATTTCAACAAGTGGGCGCTGGTAACCCTTGCCGGAGCCGCTACGCTTTTTCTCTTTGGCCTGCGGCTTGCGCTCACCGGGAAACTAGAAATTCACTGGTCACCACTGGCGAGCGGGTTATTGGCCCTGGCGGTCTCCTCTCTGGCTAGCACGCTGATTGTTTCGACAAACAAAACCGAAGCCATGATACAGCCGCTCGGATTTGTCACCTACATAAGCCTTTTTCTTCTGACGGTTTCCCTCTCCGTAACAGAAAAAAAATATAAAACATTCTTGCTGTGGTTCCTGTCTGCCGGTGCCGGGGTTGCTGGACTGGTTGCCATTTACGGGGCTCTCGGACTCGGAAAGGCCTTCAATGCTCTTCCGTTCCTTGCAAATCCATTATGGACACCTTTGGGCGCCTCCATTCCACTGTTGGCGTACTTGGTTATCTTACTGCCATTAACCATCGGTCACGCCATCCGCTCATTCCGGCAAAAAGAGGAAGTGGAAACCACAATTGCCATTGGCATCAGCATCGTAACCGCTCTGGGTATGGCTGTAAGTCTTTGGCAACTCGTCAAAGCACCCATCCAATTGCTGCCGCTTTGGGCAAACTGGTCAATTTTAGCCGAAACCATCAAGCAACCACTCCACGCGGTCTTCGGTGTTGGACCACAGAATTTTCTTGCGGCATTCACTGAAGGTAGGCCGGTAACGCTCAATGCCAGCGCCATCTGGGACGCGCGCTTTACCGCAGGATCATCGTTTCTCTTTCACCAAGCAACGACACTGGGGATACTCGGTGCCATTGCAACGCTTTTTTTCTTCCGAAGCTGCGTCATTCCGATCCTCCGTTCCGCCCGCTCTCTTGCCCATTTGGATTACTCTCTTGCTCTCTTGCTGGCCTTGCTTGCCTTGCTCTTCCTCCCTCCCAGCCTGCCGATATGTATTGCAAGCGTTGCCGTCATCCTCATCACAACCCCACATACCAAAACATTTCCATTGCATCTGCCAAAAAAGCAGGAGTGGGCGGGCACGATCGCTGGAGGACTTCTCATCATTGCGGCACTTGTTGGCACCTACCTTTTGGGCCGCGTGTATTTGGCAGAAATTTCCTTTGGCAGCGCCCTGGCCGCACTTGTCAAAAACGATGGGACGGGCACGTACCAAGCGCTCCTGACGACCATTGCCCGCAATCCATCCTCTCCACGTTATCACGCCGCACTTTCACAAACCTCATTGTCACTTGCCGCCACAATCCTCAATCGCGCAACTGACGCCAAAACAGCATTGTCGGACAAAGACAAACAGTTGGTGACGGATTTTTACCAGCAAGCCATTCGGGAAGCAAAAGT
Organism: Candidatus Woesebacteria bacterium; assembly: GCA_020057765.1. Taxonomy (GTDB): domain Bacteria; phylum Patescibacteriota; class Microgenomatia; order UBA10105; family UBA927; genus JAGVFE01. The sequence continues at coordinate 3,373 of JAGVFE010000068.1, forward strand.
GGCCATCAATGCCGCGCCAAAATCGGTCATCATGTGGGAAAATTTGGCCAATATCTATCGGGAATTTTTAGGAATTGCGACCAACGCCGATGCCTGGACGATTGCAGCCCTTTCGCGGGCAATTGCTCTGGACCCGACCAATCCCCTTCTTTTCATGCAAATGGGCAGCGTCTATCTTCGCACTAATCGGCTCGATGAAGCAATCAGCATGTTCCAATCTGCCGTTTCCCTCAAAAACGATCTGGCAAACGCGCACTACAATCTGGCCTTTGCGTACCGGCAAAAGAAACAGTATCTGCGGGCGGCCATAGAATTTCGCCGCGCCAGCCAACTGGTTCGTCCCGGCTCAACGGATGCGGATCGGGTAGCTGCAGATATTGCCGAAACCATGAGCAGTCTCTCCTCTGAAGAAATTACCTCGCTTTGGCAAACACCGGCACAAATTCCCGCAGTTTCAACCGAAGAAATCTTAAGTCCAGTCGTTGAATTTTCCCCGATCCCAACGCCAACCCTCACCCTATCTCCCTAATTTTAATTTCCCCGCCAGGGCCCCGGCGAAAATGAAGCAATACAAAACGAGGCCAGTAAAAAATCCGCGAATAGCAAACCACAAGCCTTTTTCGTGATACATAAAGGCCAAAAATTTTCGAATGAGAAAAAGATGAAGAAAGAGAACACAAATTAGCCCAATTTGTCCAATTTGGCCAATAAGACTAAGCGGAAAAAAGGAAACCACGGCCACTCCCGAAATGGTCGTGGTCGCTTCCTGCCACGTTGTTGCCACCGGGTCAAATTTTTTTCTTCTTTGATAAAGACGGGTCCAATAAAAGGCACGGAGAAAATATTTTTTCGCAATCGGCCAAAATCCTTCAAACTCATGCCGCACCCTGACGTTGGGCGCGAAGATAATGGCATACCGGCGGGCGATGCGATAGGTCAGTTCAATATCTTCCACCAACGGCGCCGGATACTGTTCATCAAATCCGCCAAGCCGTTGAAACACAGATTTTTTGATCGCAGCAATACGCGTTGAAAAAAGAAAATAGTATCCGCTCTTGTCCCGTTCATTGATCCAATACGACCAATCGCGCAGCGCCTTAAAGTTTGGGAAAAAGTCCTTCGACCGCTGCTCCTTTACCCACACACCGGTCAATGCCACCACATCCGGATCATCCAGAAAAACCTTTGCTAAATTGTGAAGCGTGTCAGGAAATAATTCTACGTCCGAATCAAGGAACACGACGAATTTCCCGCGCGCAATTTCGACTCCCCTGTTTCTGGCAACCGCCGGCCCGCGGTTTGTTTTTAATTTGATTATTTTTATTTTGAGTTTGTTTCGGATTTCGGATTTCGGATTTCGGATTTCCTCGAAAGAGGCATCGTCCACCACAATCACCTCAAGTGTTGGTGCTTTTTTCGACTTGGCAATCGAGGCCAGAAGACGCCCGATGGTTGCGCTGCTGTTGTGGTATGGAATGACGATGGAAAAAAACAACCGCATCGGAGTTTGTATTGTGGGCAAGTCATATCATCCTAATGCAAGCGGTTTACTTCTGCAATCTACCTAATTGACAACTGAATGTTAGTGCAATATTGCAAAAGAGGATCTCAACATACGGGATACTGCACGATATGCCGTCAATAACAAAGAAACCTCACAAAAACAGGGTGCGTGTGTGGATCCTCATCGCTCTGGGACTTCTGGTCTATAGTGGTTTTAGCTATTGGTTCGTCACTTCCTTCTTGTTTCAGAAAGGAACATTTTCAACACCTCCTTTTTCAAAGACTGCCCGGGTGACGCCAACTCCCACCCCTTCCCCCCGGCCCATACCAAGCGGAAAGAAAACATTTTCCGTAAGTAGCGGCAAAAAAACCGGTCCGCAGTTTGCAAGCGGAGCGATTGACCCCTATGATCCGAAGATTGGCAGCACACAAACCATCTCGGTTACCATCGTCAGCAGTAAACCGGTAACCTCTGGAACGCTCACTATGCAAACAGATACAAAAACCAAGAAGGTACCCTTGAGTATGGTCAGCGGGACCCCGATCAATGGAGTCTGGGCAGGGACCTGGACCGTGGATGACACCTACCTTTATACCTACCTGGCAACCCTAACGGCAACCGACGGAACAGAAACAAATAAAGTAGAGCTGACGTTACGCTAGCCATACAAGGAAGTGCCTTTTGTGGCTACAGCCATGAGAAACAGAGTGATCAATATCGTCATCGGCATAATGCTCCTTGCGGGAGCAATCGCATTGTCCCCCCGCCACGTGTTAGCAGTAGACTGTACGGTGCCGGCAAGCGGGAATATCTCCGTCTCCTCCTCCTGCACCTTCCCGGGAACGATCAACGGAGCAGATGCAGGGACAGGGACAACCAATACCGCATCCCTTACGGTTTCCGGCGGAGCCACTCTTACCATTGCTGCCGGCCAAACCATCGCCGTCGGCAGCCTCGTCCCTTCCGGCGGATCCTTTGCCATCATCCAAAGCGGCCAAATCAAAGTCGGGACTCCCCTCTGGATGACCGATGCCGATGTAGACGGTTATCCTTCCGCTACAACGCAAATTGCTCAAGCAAGTGCTCCGACCAATGGGAGACGGAGGAACCTTTTAACATCGCTTACTCAGGCAGACGCAAATGATGCAAGTGCGTGTGCGACAAACGGGGCCAGCGCAGGAACCTGTCAAACGTGTCTCAATGGCGGGCCCAGCAATGCCTCGGCTGGAACCGATCCCAACAACCAGTGTACAGCCTCCCTCAATTCCTGTTCGGGGAATACTCCCATCGGACCGGACGGTAACTGCAATGGTTCGGGAGCCTGCAATACCGGCGGGAACACAGGTACCGCCTGTTCTACTGCCGGTACCTGCCAAACCGGAGGAGGATGTTCAGGGGGAAGCTGTGTGGCAGTCAGCAACGCGGCAGCCTACAATCAAGGTACCAACTGTACGGGGACCTGTACTGGTTGCAACGGAAGCGGTACCTGCGTTAATATCCCTAATATGACCAAGGACACTTGGGGTTCTAACACCTGTTCCGCAACTAATTATACGTGTAATGGGTCGGCTGGGTGCTATGCTCCCAAACGATGGATGTGCTGTTCCGGCGGTTGCACCCCAAACTGTAATGGTTATGGCGGTTGCGAGTTTGCCCAGTGGAGTTGCCCTGGTGGGGGGGACTATTGCAGTTGTTATGATTCTCCTTAAGCTTTGGTGGATTAATGCAATGTGTCATTCCCGCATCCCCATCCTATCATTCTTGGACCGGATTCCCTCCCATACCTAAACTTCCCCACCCGACGGGTGATCCAGCTTCGCCAGATACCGTCTGGTACCCGGCTTCGCACCTATTCTTTTTTGTACTCCCCACTTCTCCCCACTCCCGCAGTGAAGCAGTCTCCTTGACATAGACTTTAACTAGAGCTATACTCTGATTAATATGACATTGAAC
>JAGVFE010000125.1 GCA_020057765.1 Candidatus Woesebacteria bacterium
GAAGAGGCGGGTGGAACGATGATTTCTCTAGTTGAGCCATTTTCTATTTTTCATCAAACCGAAGTGTTGACTGGAAATAAAGATATCGTTACGAGGGCGGCAGATTTGTTACGTTTATAATAGGTTATAACTTTGTAAATGGTTCTCCGCCAGTTAGAAAATGAAGCAGTTGGCTCGCCAGCTGATTACAAAAATCCCATGGCCGCTTGATCAGCTGCCGAAAAATACCATTCCGTACATCAGAATTGCCATTGAAAAGTGGCTGACGAAACTCGTGTATTCTGAAAAAGGATGGTGATACTAGTATAGTAGAAAGAAAGAAGGAGGTGAACAAGTATGATGGGATGGAATTATGGCGGCATGATGACTGGCTGGGGATCGCTGGGCTTCATTTTTTCTTTGGTGGTTCTTGTCGATCTGGTCCTTTTGGGTTTGTGGCTATGGAAGCAGTTGCAGAAAAAGTAACACTTGACAAATAAGTAATACTTTACTATAGTAGTGTTACTATGCAACTATACTCCACGGTAACGCAGAAGGGTCAGGTTCTTATCCCTAAAGAGATTCGCGATGCCACAGGGATTACCCCTAGGGGTCGCGTGCAGCTGTTTTTGCGGGGACGCCGCGTCATGCTGGTACCGGTAGCTCGTGTTGAGCGTATGCTTGGATTTATTCCTACCAAACGGCATTTCACCGAACGGGATTTTGCTAAAGCAGTTGAGCGTGAATCCCTCGCGCGACTGAAGAAAAAGTTTCAATAATTCTATGTTGGTTATTCTGGATACGAGCGTTTTGGTGCGGTATTTTACCGGCGACTACAAAAAGAAAGCAGCTCTTGTGGCAAAACTTCTCATTTCTGACGAGGATTTGTCTGTTCCGGATGTAGTGTTTGTCGAGCTTGAGTATGTATTGCGAAAGCTGTATCAAGGAACGCGTCATCAAGTCGTTGAGGCGTATCGCTTTATTGCTTCGGAGAAAAACGTGCTGATTTCCAAAGAAGTTCGTCAGGCTATTGAACTGTTTGCAACAACGGCGCTCAGCATGGCTGATTGCATTGTTGCCGCCACAGCCCAGCACGGAAAACTGGCTAGTTTTGATAAAGAATTGATACGGAAAGCGCGAGCAGAATCTTATTGGAAGACAGGGGCATAAGTGCTATAATAAAAATGTCAGAATGTCCCGCGCGGCAGTTTCCGGCGGGATTTTTTTAGTATGGATATCAGAAATATTGCTATTATTGCCCACGTTGATCACGGCAAGACCACATTGGTTGACGGCATGCTCAAGCAGACTCATACGTTCCGCGATAACGAGGCGGAAATGGGACAAACGACGATCCTGGACAGTAGCGCCCTGGAACGCGAAAAGGGGATTACGATTCTGGCCAAAAATACGTCGGTCGTGTATAAAGACACGAAAATAAATATCATCGATACACCGGGTCATGCAGATTTTTCCGGGGAAGTTGAGCGGATCATCAATATGGCTGACGGGACAATTCTGGTTATTGACGCGGCAGAAGGACCCCTACCGCAGACGCAGTTTGTCCTCCAGCAGGCGATGGAACACAACCTGGCTATCATTGTGGTCATCAATAAAATTGATCGCAAAGATGCCCGGCCAGCAGAAGTGCTTCATGAAACCGAAGAATTATTTTTGCATCTGGCTGCCCACGAGAGGCATTTAGATTTTCCTGTCTTGTATGCCATTGGCCGTGAAGGGAAAGCTTGGAAAAATTATCCTAAAGATTTTCATGAACCCGCCACCCTTGAACCGCTGTTTGCTACGATTCTCAAGGTCATTCCCGAACCAAACACAGAGCCGGACAAACCATTCAAAATGCTCGTTTCCACGTTGGACTCTGATGCGCACAAAGGAAGTTTTGCCATTGGGAAAGTATCCCAAGGCATTGTCAGAAAAGGCGATACTGTCGTCCTTCTGGACGAACAAGAAAAGATGGGTACCTTTCGGATTGACGAAGTTTTTACCAGTGTCGGGCTCAAACGCGTCCCTATAGAGGTCAGCGCGCCGGGCGACATCATTGCCATCACGGGAATTGAAGATATTGTCATAGGGCAGACGATTGCCGATCCGGCTGACGCAGTTGGATTTGCCACCATTACCGTGGAGGATCCGACACTTAAGATTTTTCTGTCTGCCAACACGTCACCTTTTGCCGGACGTGAAGGGAAATTTTGTACCGCCCGGCAGATCCAGGAGCGACTCATTCGCGAGAAAAAAACCAATATTGGTCTTAAAATTGACATTGTTGAAGGCGGATCCGGCTTTTTGGTTTCCGGACGTGGCGAACTTCATTTGGCAATTCTCTTAGAAACGCTTCGGCGTGAAGGCTACGAAATGCAGGCAGGAAAACCCGAAGTGATTCTTAAAACAATAGACGGAAAAACGCAAGAACCATACGAGGAAATGACCATAGAAATAGACAATGCGTTTATCGGGATTATTTCTGAGGATATGGGTAGACGCCGGGCAGAACTTGTCGACACCTACACCAACGAACGGGGGATCACCAAAGTTTTGTATAAAATTTCGAGCCGGAATCTGTTGGGATTCCGCGGCGATGTTTTAACCAAAACCCGTGGCAACGGCATTTTTGCCAGCCGGTTCATTGGTTATTTTCCACTGTCTCCGCACATACCCAAACTCCGAAACGGGGTGCTGGTTGCTTTTGAGACGGGAAAAGCAACCGCCTATGCCCTCACGACTGTTCAGGAACGGGGGAAAGCCTTCATTGGCCCCAGTGTGCCGGTGTATGAAGGGATGGTTATTGGGGTTAATAATCGGCAGGAAGATATCGACGTGAATGTTTGCAAAACCAAAAAACTCACCAACGTTCACTCAGAAAATGCTGATATCGCAATACAGTTGGACCCACCGGTCGTCATGAGTATCGAGCAATGCCTCGACTTTTTAGCAGAAGATGAATTCCTCGAGATTACCCCACTGTCGTTGCGTTTGCGCAAGCGATATTTGAGCAAGATCGACCGCGTCCGCGCGGAACGAAAAAGCGGATCGATCTAAATACCGCTTTACGGAGTGGGCTGAGGATAATACGGCGGTTGGGGAGCGTAGGAAGGATAGGTTTGTGGCATATTTATTGGTGCATACGATGGATATGTCCGAAGTTTTTCTTCAGCTTTTTTGAATCCTGGGCACTTATCAGGATTGGTTTGGCAGTATGCTTTACATTCCTCCTCTGTCCGGCAACCAGTTGGGCCGACGAAGCCGGCAGATGGTGTGTCATATGATCCTCCGGCGGAAGATCGAAGTTCGCCGCCTGCAGGAGTAAATTCTGGTTTTCCTTGATATCCTGGGCATTCATCGGGATGTTCCTGACAATATTTTTTACATGATTCTTCGCCAGCGCACGGCGGGCGCACCGATGGACCATTTTCATATCTCTCCCGTTGTCCCTCCTGCCGGTACTGTCCCTCTCCACGGTCAAAGCCGTGTTTTTTGGCAAACTCCATGCAGCGCTGGGGATTTTTTTCGCAGATGGTTTTACATGACTCCATTGACTCACATCTGAGGTCTTCGCGTGCCTTTTTCATGATCTCTTCTTTGCGTCCTCGTTCTTGGGGGTCTTCTTTGTGGAGTCCGTGTTTTTTGGCAAACGCTTCGCACTTGCCCCGGTTTTGCTCACAAATTGCACGGCAACTTTCCATCGAGGTACATCCAAGCTCCGCTTGGGCACTCTGCATCACGAACTGACGTTTTTCTTCCGGGATACCATCGTCAGGCGGTTGCTCTATTTTATTGGCAAACCCCTTTTTCTTGGCAAAATTCATGCACGTTTCGTAATTGTTGGGTTGTTCGCAAAAATCGCGGCACTGCTGGGGACCGGCGCAGTTGTTTAGTTCGGCAATGGGAAAGACGATGTTATATTGTTTGGCTTTTGCTTCCATTTGTTGTTTTTCGACTTCGGACATTGTTGTAACACCCAAAACATTGGGTGGCGCTTTGTGTTTGGCATACGACCAGCAGGCGGCTTTGTTTTGGGGGATTTGGCAGTAGAGGTAACACTCACGCGCGTCGCGGCAGTTGCCTAGGTCGGCAATAGGGTAGGCGAGAGAATTTTGTGCGGCAACTTTCCCAACAAGGCCTGAAAGAGAAAGAATAAAGAGAACGGCAATAATCTTAAACAAGTTTTTCATATTATTTCAGTGTTTCAAACGGGTTTTGGTACGCTTGACCTGCTGATGACGTTGATCCAAATGGATTTTGATACGGCGTTGGTGTCGGTTCGGCGAATAGGCCACTGACCACAGTCGTTGTATTGGCACTACTAAAGCCGGACGTTGGTTTTTCTGCAAACGGATTGGTGAAAGACGAAGGGAGGGACGTTGCTGTTTCTGCTTTGGTTTCTTCCTTTGCTTTTACCGCGGTGTAAGCTACGTACGCACCACCACTAACGAGCAGCACGATAACCAGGAGCCCAAAAGCAATAAAGAATTTTTTCATTCCTCTATAATAGGTATGACATTGAATAGGGCATATGTCAAGATGGTTTCAAATCGCTTGGGCGGACAGTCGGGGAAAAACTATCATCGTGCTTTTAGATTTTAATCCGATAGCGCTTGGTGTTGGCGCCGCCGGAAGATGGTTGTGTCTTGATGGTGAGGGTGGCGCCGGTGATGTTGTAGTGCGGGGTGCAGACGCTTTTGCTGCACGTGCCAAAGTAAAGGTCGCGGGAGTCGCTTGCTTGACCGGTTGGAATAATTGATCCGATGACGCCCTGCGCAATGCCCTGCGCAGAATAACTGAGCTCGTACGTTACTTTTTTAGCCCGGTTGAGATTACGAAACGTGACCACGACGCTGTTGGTAGCCCGTGAGAGCCGGGCAGTCGAATAGCCGCTGGCGGCAACAACAGGAGTACCTTTTTTGACCACCCGCGGTTTAGCCGCCAATACTTTACTAGTGCACGATAAAAAAAGAACGGTTGCTAGAGTAAAAGCAAGGAGACGAGAGGACATGAAACTATTATACCAAAAGATTGCATGATATACTTGTTTTATGTCAAAGACTAAAAAAGTTTGGATTCCTATCATTATCGGGGTGTTAGCTGGTGGCGTTGGTGCAGGGATTTTTTTGTGGAATAAACAGGCGAAGATGGAAGCGCCGACAGCGGTTGTGGCCAGCCCGACGCCGACGAGTATGCCTATCGAGATGACCACATGGACCGATCAGGCAGGCTTTACATTTGGTTATCCCAAAGATATTTTGGTCAACCCGCACGAGGAAGATACAGTCAACTATGCACACGTGGAGCTAACTCACAAAGATCATCCGGGCAAAATTATCGTATGGGTTAAAGATTTACCGGCTCCGGATTTGGCCGGATGGATTAAAAAGGAAAAGCGTTTTACCGGCGCAAGCGTCTTTGATACGACGTTAGGCGGCAAACCAGCCAAAAAAATCCTTATTGCCGATCTGACCAAAATGATCGTCGCGGGTGCCATAGATAATGATGTGTTGGTGACGGTTGAGGGAGAGCTTGCCGATGGCGATTATTGGTCCAAAGTCCACCAGGGGATCGTTGACAGTTTTACTCTTGCCCCGGCAGAGCCTTCCGGCAATAGTGGCGGCAACGCCACAGAGGAAGAAGTGCTCGAATAATTTCCCCCTCTTGCCTTGGTGTGGTATACTTCATCTTGACCTAGGAAAGAAGTGTGGAGTTGCGATAGAGCAGTCCTGTGGAGGTTTATCCTCAAATGACTTTCTCTTAAGGCATACGCCCCTTTGAGTCCTTAGGAGAAAGGAGTCCTAATATGGCTACAAATCTATTTGTAGGCAATCTTCCGTACGGAATGGATTCTGATGCAATGGGCCAACTATTTGCACAAGCAGGTAGTGTCGTTTTAGCCAAAGTCATCAGTGATAAATATTCTGGTCGATCACGCGGATTTGGTTTTGTGGAAATGTCTTCAGCCGAAGAAACCGCCAAAGCGATCCAGATGTTTAATAACTACGACGTGGAAGGCCGAAAATTGGTCGTCAACGAGGCGCGTCCTCGAGAAGAGCGACCGAGACAGTAATTTTTTACGTTACGTAAAAACCACAAGCCCCCCGCCGCGGCGGGGGGTTTTGGGTTGCCTTCATTGTCAGAACTTGGTACCATACCCCCGTATGTTTGTCAGTCCAACGCATGGAGAATTAGAGCTCCCGGCCGTCCGCGAGCATATCCTCACGTTTTTAGCCGGCGAGCCGGAGCGGAAGTACAAAATTGTCGTTGGTACCGATTCTCAGCCGCATAATGGCGCCGGAGTTGATTTTGTCACGGCAATTGTGATCCACCGGGTCGGAAGCGGAGGCATTTATTTTTGGAAACGGATTGTCAATAAAAAACACTATGTCTTGCGCCAGCGGATATATGAGGAGGCAACAATGTCTCTGGTCATGGCAGAGACGGTGCTTGCTCTTCTTCACAAAGACGGCATCACCAAGTATGATGTGGAGATCCATGTGGATATCGGAAAATTCGGCGATACCCGTGAGATGATTAACGAAATTGTGGGCATGATTCGCGGGAGCGGGTATACGGTGAAAATAAAACCGGAAAGTTACGCGGCAAGCAAAGTAGCCGATAGATATACATAAAGGAAAGGAAGGTGGTGATAAAAATGAATACTAAATTAATCGTTGGTTTGTTGGTAGTTGTCGCAGGACTCGGTCTCGGTTGGTACATCCTTAAGGGCAGTTATCAGACAGATACCATGACAAAGGAAGAAGCAATTGTTGCGCCATCACCATCATTTACGACAGGGGAAACAACGGTGATATCGACAATTCCTGCATACCCGGACACGGGAACCGGCACGGAAAAAGGCGGCGTCATGACCAAAGCGACAGTTACGTACACGGACAGTGGATATGCGCCGAGTACGCTGACGGTAAAAAAAGGGACCACGGTGATATTCGTGAACCAGTCAAGTAGCGGCATGTGGACGGCGTCAGGAGTCCACCCGACGCATCAATTGTTGCCCGGTTTTGACCACTTAAAAAGTGTGGCCAAAGGCGGATCTTACGATTATACGTTTGTTAAAGTGGGAACATGGAAGTATCACAATCACGCGAACCCAAGCGACACCGGCACGGTCGTGGTGACGGAATAAAAAAACTAAGAGTGAAAGTGGGAAAAAATCCTCAATTCGTTGAGGATTTTTTCTTATGAGACAGAAGAATAATTTTGAGATCAGAAAAAGAGAGAAGGGAAGAATCGTTGGTGAGAAATGTTTTACAGTCAGACTCCACCGCCAGGGCCAACTGAAACGCGTCGGGCAATTGAAAGGCATATTTTGCTTTTATTTGAGCAGCCAAGACAGCAGAGGAAGAAAGCAGAGGAGCAATCGTGAGGTTGGGCATTTTGGAAAAAATGGCATAATATTGTTCGGCTACCCGATCATTTTTTTGTTGGAAAGGTTTTACTAGTACCTCGGCCAGAGAGACGTAGGATGAGACCAGGGGAGTTTGTTTGATACTATATTCATCAAATAAATCTTTGACTATACTCCCAAATTCAATATTTCCCTCTATTAAATAGATAAAGCAACTAGTATCTACAAAAATAGGAGCAGTCATGAAAGGATTCTATCCTTTCTCAGTTGTTTAACGCGTTCTGTGGCATCTGTACCATCAGAGAGATCACGGCCAATACCATAAAGATATGTTCCCCATTTTTGAGGAAGGGGAAGCAATTCGATTTTGCCGGTAGACAGATTATAGGACCAAGACATTTTGTCTCCGGTTTTGAGTTGAGCCGCTTTCCTAATTTGAGACGGTACTGGTAATTGATTTGCAGAACTAATAGTAGTAGTTTGTGTAATTTGTAAATTCATAAACGATTATTAGTTTATCACTTGATAATCAGAATGTCAAGTCACAAACCGATAACGCCGTAC
>JAGVFE010000116.1 GCA_020057765.1 Candidatus Woesebacteria bacterium
CCTTTCCACAGCGCATCAATTGGCACTGTCGACGCATTCGCCAAAAGCGACAATGTTCCGACGATTACAAATGCCGCAATCGGCTTGACAGGGTGGAACCCTGTCGTGGCGCGTCTGATGGCTCCGGAATAAAAACCATAGACCACAATGAGCACCACGACCACATCATGAAGATACAGCGTAACGCCCTGTGCCAGGGCAATCGCACCAAGTTGACCAGATAGAAGACTCATGAGAAATACGACAAGCAGTAATTTCATTGTTTTACGTATGCGATAAGCTGCCAGAGCTTGGCCCGCGTCAAAAATGAGTGAAAACTCATCATAAGTGCCATAATTGCTCCGGCTGTGCTGTCGGCAAACCCGAGCCGCCAGATATAATTGATAAAAAACTTGGCCGCCGGATACACGATGATGTGCCACCAAGAGGCGCGAACTCCTTGTTTATATAAATAGGAAGCGTTCAGTGTCGAATATCGGTTAATTTCATCTAAAAATTGTGCGACGCTTGGGTGAGGGGAGTGGAAGAGTGGATGAGTCAACTCACCAACAGGTCCTTGTACATCCCATACTTCATGCACCGGCCGGTTCCATTTTCCAACATCTTGTCGGGCCAATCGCAATAGCTTCACATTCGCCGTCTCCCCGTGCTCTAACCACTTTCCCAAAAAATAATCCTTCCTTTTTATAAAATACCCACTTATCGCTTGTCGCTTATCACTTATCGTCGTTTTTATCTCACCCGCTAGTTCCGTTGACACCACCTCATCCGAATCCACAAACAACACCCACTCCCCCTTCGCTTTTCCCAACCCGAAATTCCTCTGTGCGGCAAAATCGCCATCGAGTTTTCTCGTAAATACTTTTGTTCCAAGTTTTTTGGCAATCCCCACCGTCCCGTCCGTTGACTCATCATCAACCACCACTGTCTCATCGCACCATTGCAAGTTCTCCAAGCATCTGGTCAACATTTTCCCGTCGTTATGAGTCAAAACGACCGCAGAGATCATGTAGTACAATTCTAGCACAGCATGAGCGGTAAGCGATTGTTCCTAATTATTTCTCTGATCTATCTTCTCGGGTTTTTTGCCCACGCATTGTTTCTGAAAAAAAACGTATACGGGGATGGGATTTTTTATTACTCCTGGGTTCGGTCAATTGTCGTAGATCACGATATAAATTTTCGCAATGAATATGAGCGCTTTGGCGTCAACCAAATTCAAGCACCTACCAGCCTCGTCGGCAACAAACACTCAATCGGCCCGGCACTCCTTTGGCTTGCTCCATTTTGGTGGACACACCAGATCGTCCGAGGATCCGGCTACGAGCTTCCATACCAGTTGCATGTAGGCGCTACCAGCGTTTTCTTTGTTCTCTTCGGACTCATCCTCCTTTACTGGAGTCTCCATAAATTGTTTGGTCAAGCAGCAAGCTTGCTGACGACTTTAGCTATTGCTGGCGCTACAAACCTGCTTTTTTATGGATCAATCGATACAGTCAACTCCCACGGCGTGTCATTTTTTGCAAGCGCGCTTTTTTTGACATTTCTCCTAAATCGTCAAGCATTGTCGGCCGGATTAGCACTCGGATTCCTGGGTAGCATACGTCATCAAGACATCATCCTGGGAATCATCGCCCTGGGAATATTGCAAAAAAAAGAATTGGTACGATTTATTGTTGGCGCTATCGTCGGGTTTTTGCCGCAACTGCTTGCGTGGCAATTCCTCTATGGAATTTTTTGGAACATCCCCTATTTTGCCGCTGAAGGATTTAATCTCTTGCAACCGCATATCCTCGAAATTCTCTTTTCAACAAAATTTGGATTGTTCACCTACTCACCAATCCTCATTCTTGGCTTTTTCGGTTTTTTGTTTTGGCGCAATAAGTTACGCATTCCGATAGTGGTTGCCATCTTGTTACAACTTGTTGCAATCTCTTCGTGGTCTACCTGGTGGCAGGGAGCTTCTTACGGTATCCGGATGTTCGTCGGGAGTTTGCCGATGGCGGCCATTGGCATTGCGGCTATGTTACAGCACCTGCTGAAGAAAAAAATTCTTAGCTTTCTCGCGCTATCGGTTTTAATCGCAACGCTTGCAGGTCTTAATGTTTTACTCATCGCTTTTTTCCTCCTCTCCAGCTAAAACTGATTGCGAGTGCAATGATTTCATGGGAGCAAAGACAGATAGAGGTCTTTGAGTTTCCTGCTTCCGATAGTTATATCATGGACCCGTTCCGCGCGCGCTCTGGCCTTAATCCCGTACTGCCGGCGCAAAGAAGCATTCAAAATAAATCGTTTTAACGACTCAGCAATTGCACGAACGTCTCCAGGCGGAACAATCATCGCCGCATCACCCACGTTTTCCGGTATACCGCCCGAGCTGGTCGTCACAATGGGAAGGCCGCTTGCCTGTGCCTCTAGGAGCGCGGTATTATATTGCTCTTCCCAGGTAACGCGGGGTTTACTCGGTGCGACAAAAATATCCGCCTCCCGGTAAACTGCGGGCATCTCGTCGTATGAAACCATGCGATGCTCAAGTACTCTATTTTTAAGCGATCCGTCTCCGACAAATAAAAAGCGCACATCGGGAAAAAGTCGTGCTACCTGTACCACATCAAGAACCCCCTTTTCTTCTTCAAGACGCCCAACAAAAAGAACGGTTAAATTTTTTGAGTCTCTTTTTTGTACGGGATGAAATCGTTTCGTATCCACATAGTGGGAAATCACGGTGATTTTTTTTACATCTGCACCTTCTGCTAATAACGCTTCTTTAGTTTTGTTGGTTAATGCGATGATGTGGTCAAGCTCATTTCGTGCGCGCTCCTTAAACGCCTTTCTGCCCCAAATGCCTTCATTATTAAACGGAATGTTTTCCAGCACTGTTGCAATGACTTTTTTGACGTAACCCTTCCGCTTGGCGGTGAGTGCCTGTTGCGTATAATGAAAGTACGTTTCTGCCGAGTGAACCAGATCAAATCCTTTCAGCTTTTCTTCAAGGCCCCAGAGATAGTGAGCGTCAATACATAGTCTGTTCAAAACCGGCATTTTGTACGGAAAATCAGGGATATCCATGGGAGACGGCAGCTTGACCACGGGGAATACAAATCGGTCGTGATAGGGAGTAAGTGAGCCAAACGCCGTAATGTCGAAGTCCTCAATTAATGGCTCGAAAAACTGCATCTCGTAGCGATTTAGGAATTTTCCTCGAATGATGGCAATTTTAGGTTTGTTTGTCATTTTAGAGCTGACCAAGATCAAGAAATTTTATTAGTAAACGGTAGACATTTGACACTGATTCATCAGTACTCCTAATCTTACCACTCTCAGAAACTATCGAAGTTGGCAATGGTTCCGACGCATTGTTTTGATAATTATTTTTAATAAAAATCCAGGCTGCGTATTGACTGTTTCTGAAACTGATAACAGTTGACGCAGAACTCGCCTCGCTTGCCAATTCAAAATCATGTACGCCGCAAATACCCGGACAAGCATAGATGACCTTTTTTATATTCGGGTATTTTAGACCGGCAAACCAGGCAATAATCTCATTTCTGCTAAGTATCTGTGTAGGGTGCAGATAATAATTTTCAATTAGATCACCGGGAAAATCAGCAATGCCGATAATTTCATGAGGCTCAAATTTACTCGCAAAAACCTGTAGGGCAGCATATTTCCAGGCGTGTTTTTGCCACTGGGCAATTTTAAAATAATTTACTGTTATACTCCAAAGGATAATAAATAAAAAAACTGCGATATGGACTTTCCGGGAATTGATTCTATTGAGAATTTTTGCGCCGCTTATTGCCAGAAAAGGTATAAAGTAATACAAAAAGTAACTGTATCCCCAGCTAGCCGTCG
>JAGVFE010000115.1 GCA_020057765.1 Candidatus Woesebacteria bacterium
TGCAACCTATGGCGGCGCTGTTTTATTCACAAGTACTCAACGGGATTTTGGCTCCCATCCTCATTATTATGATTTTATTTTTGTGTAACAACCGATCTCTCATGGGCCGGTACGTCAACCGATGGTTTGACAATGTGTTTGGTTGGTTGGCGGCGTTGATTATGATAGCCGGGTCCGTCGGTCTCTTTGTCTCTTTTTTATGGTAAAATGGGCCTCATGGACGATACACTCAAAGCAAGAGCGCAGGAACTTGTCGTCAAACTCAATCTTGATGGAAAACGAAAAGCCATACGGCAACTTGAAGCAGAAATAAGCCATCCGGATTTTTGGAAAGATCCCCAGGCGGCAACCCAGAAAATGAAAGATCTTGCCGCATTAGGGAAAGAGCTTGAGGAGTCTGAAATGCTTGAGCTTCTTATAAGCGAGGGTAATGACGCTGAGTTAGAAAAAGCTGTAGATAAAATGGAATTTGCTCTCTATCTCTCCGGCGACTACGATAGCAGTGACGCAATCGTTTCCCTTCATGCCGGTCAGGGCGGGACAGAGGCCATGGACTGGACCTCGATGCTCTATCGCATGTATAGCCGTTACATTGAGCGCAAAGGGTGGAGTCAAGAGGAAATTGACTACACCCAGGGGGACGAGG
Organism: Candidatus Woesebacteria bacterium; assembly: GCA_020057765.1. Lineage (GTDB taxonomy): Bacteria > Patescibacteriota > Microgenomatia > UBA10105 > UBA927 > JAGVFE01. The sequence goes on from JAGVFE010000115.1 coordinate 647, forward strand.
CGGGGATTAAGAGCGTGACTGTCCGCGTTGCTGGTAGATATGCGTATGGATTTTTGAAAGCTGAGGTTGGCGTCCACCGCCTGGTGCGCCAATCGCCGTTTAACGCGGATAAATTACGCCAAACTTCGTTTGCATTAGTAGAAGTATTGCCGGTGATACAAGAGGGCAGTGAAATTGAGATTCGTGAAGAGGATTTGGATTGGGATTTTTATCGAAGCGGCGGTAAAGGCGGTCAAAATGTCAACAAAGTCTCCACAGCCGTTCGCCTGAAGCACAAACCAACGGGTATTATCGTCTCCAGTCAGGCGCAGCGGTACCAAGGGCAAAATCGGGAGTACGCGCTCACTGTTTTACGCGGCAAACTATGGGAGCAGCAGCAAAGGAAAAGAATGGAAGAAGAAAAGTCTTTGCGCGGCCAGTACAAGACTCCCGGATGGGGCAATCAGATCCGTTCCTATGTTCTCCATCCATACCACATGGTCAAAGACTTGCGCACCAGACATGAAACGGGTGATACAGATCGGGTACTTGACGGTGACCTTGAGGACTTTGTCGTTGCATACTTGAAAAGTACAGCGTAACTGGTGATAATGGATAGGTATGAAGGATACAGAGGAATTAGTGAAGCCAGTAGAATCTAAAGAACCCATGAAAATGCAGCCAATAATCGTTGGTGTTTATGTTTGTTTGATTGCCCTGGGTGTCGGAACCGGCTATCTTTTGTCACGAGTGGGTAGCACTCCTGTTGGCGGTAAGCCAGCTATGATCAAAACAGATAAAATTTCCGGATCAACTGATACCAAAACCTTTAAAGATTCAGCCGAAGGAATTATCGAAAAAGGTGGAGTAAACGGAGAGGGGACGCATAAACTTGTTCGCGAAGGCGGGCCGTCGCAGACGGCATTTTTGATTTCCTCGGTTGTTGATTTGGATGGCTACGCCGGCAAGAAAGTACGCATTTGGGGAGAGACATTTGCCGCCAAAAAAGCAGCCTGGCTTATGGATGTTGGGAAAATAGAACTTCTGGAATGATTCGCTTCGACCACGTAACCAAGTCGTATGGCACAGCCTACGCCCTGTCCGACGTAACATTTACAATCGGCAAGGGTGAGTTTGTCTTTCTTATCGGTCCTTCCGGAGCAGGCAAGACTACGTGTCTTCGGATTATTATCCGCGACATTCTTCCCACAAAGGGAACGGTTGAGATAGACGGGACCAATATTGCGCATGTGTCAGTCGGGAAAACACATCTTTTGCGGCGGAAAGTGGGGACGGTGTTTCAGGATTTTAAATTGCTTTTTGACCGGACTATTTATGAAAATGTCGCGTTGGCGTTGGAAATTCTCGGAAGAAAAGATACGGAAATAAAGAAAGACGTCCATGACGTGCTCGAACTCGTCGGTCTCGGGAAAAAAGCAAATTTGTTTCCACAACAATTATCTGCGGGAGAACTCCAAAGGACCAGCATCGCCCGTGCCATAGCCGGCGGGCCGTCAATCTTATTGGCTGACGAACCCACGGGAAATTTGGATCCCCAGACGGCCGAGGAGATTCTTCAGATTTTGGGCGAGATAAACCGCATGGGTACCACGATCATTATGGCGACTCATAATGCCACGGTTGTTAACGAGTTAAAGAAGCGAACCATCGCATTGGATGATGGCAAGATTATAAGCGATGAAGCAAAGGGCAGATACCACGTTTCTAAAAGGAAATCATGAAACTTTTATCTATTACGGGGACGCATATCCGCCGTTCGCCATATCAGGCATTGGCGGCAACGTTAACGATGTTTTTAACCATGCTCTTGGCTGGATTCTTTTTTGTCACCTCGGCTGCCTTGGTATTCGTGCTTCAATATTTTGAAGCCAAACCCCAAATTACTGTATTTTTTACTGACAAAACCGGAGCTGAGGAGGCAACATTGCTCCAACAGAAATTGGAGGCGACAGGCAAGACTGCAGGAATTAAATTTGTTTCCAAGGACGATGCATTGGCTATCTATCGTGAACAAAATAAAAACGATCCGCTCCTTTTGGAAATGGTGACGGCGGACATTTTGCCTGCGTCTTTAGAAGTATCGGCAAGCGACCCATCATTTTTGCGCGAGCTTGAGACGGCCATTGCCGGGGCTCCGGGGGTAGAAGAAGTGGTATACCAACAAGATGTTGTCGACACACTCCTTGCTTGGACACGGGCTATCCGCATTATTGGAGGCACGCTTGCCGGTCTCCTTGCCATTGATTCCCTGTTGGTTGTTATGACCATTATTGGCATGAAGATAGCGCTTAAAAAAACGGAAGTAGAGATTCTTACCCTGGTTGGTGCCTCACCGTGGTATATACGATTGCCATTTCTGTTGGAAGGTGGATTCTATGGGGTTTTGGGTGCATTCACAGCTTGGGGGTTTATCATCGGGGCTATTTTGTGGTTGAGGGGTGGATTGCTGACATTCTTAGACATGCCGATTATTGCAGGAGTTTTGCAAAATCCGGCAGCTCCCGCCTTCCTCATCCCGGCGCTCTTGTTGTTGGCCATCATGATTGGCGTTGGATTTTTCCTCGGCGTCGTCGGTAGTTTTGTGGCAGTAGGCCGTTACCTTCGGTTCGAACATTAACCTCATGAAGCGACTATGCGTCTTTGTTGCTTTCTTGCTCTTTATTTTTTTTGCGCCACCTATTGCGGCGTTGAGCGAGGTTGACCTTCAGAAGCAAATAGATGAGTTTCAATCGAAAGTTACTCAACTTCAAGGTCAGGCAAGTTCGCTTTTGAAAGAAATTTCCCTCAAAAATTCACAAATTTCTCTTGCGCAGCTCAAAATCAGCTCAACAAAAAACTCAATTGATAAACTCTCCAAAGAAATTAATGAACTTACCGATCAGATAGATACGTTGGAAGTACTCAAAACGAAACGATTAGAATTGGCTCGTCATCGTGCTCCGGAAGTATATAAGCGGAAAAATATGTCACTGGTCGGATTTCTCCTTTTGGGACAAAATTTTTCAGATGTTTTAACACGGATTAAGTATCTTTCTCGTGTGCAGGAGGTGGATGCACAACTGTATAAACAATTACA
>JAGVFE010000119.1 GCA_020057765.1 Candidatus Woesebacteria bacterium
AAAAAAGTATCCGTGGATAAACCAAAAAAAACCGAAGAAGAACAGCTTACATTCGTATGAAAGTTGCATTAGTGCATGATTTTTTACGAGAGTACGGTGGTGCGGAACGAGTGCTAGAGGCAATACACGAGATGTGGCCGGAGGCGCCGCTTTTTACGTCGTTTGTGGATTGGGAGGCGCTGGGGAATCAAGCCTACCGGTTTCGCAATTGGGACATACGAACCAGTCCCATTGCGGACAATTGGCTGGTCCGAAAATTCCACTCGCCGCTGCGGTTTTTGGCGCCCAAAATTTGGGAGAGCTTTGATCTGTCTGGCTACGACATCGTACTTTCTTCCAGCGGATGGTTTATATGTAGAGGAGTCCGCGTAAAAGAACCGTCGGTGCATATTTGTTATATTCATCATCCGCCGAGGAATTTATATGGCTATGCCACTGGAAGCAGTCTTCAGAAATATTGGCCGGTGCGGGCGTATGCGACCGTCGTCAACTTTTTCCTCCGGCACTATGACTGGGAGACGGCGCAGAAGGTGGACTACTTCGTTGCCAACTCAAAAGAGACGGCGCGGAGAGTGGAAAAGTTTTACAGAAGAGACTCAGCGGTCATTTATCCGCCAATTACACAAGGAAGTACCTTGCGTACGCAAGGTACTTCCTTAAGAAAACGAAACTATTATCTCTCCGTTGGCCGGCTGACGTACAGTAAGCGCGTGGACTTGGCGATAGAGGCGGCAAATAAACTGAAGATTCCATTTAAAATTGTTGGGACTGGCAAAGAAGAGACGTATCTGCGCTCGATTGCGGGCCAAACGGTTGAGTTTCTTGGTTCAGTGTCGGACGAGGAGCTTGCTCGACTCTATGCGGGAGCCAAAGCGCTTATTTTTTCTGCTCTTGATGAAGACTTCGGTATGGTGCCGGTGGAGGCGATGGCCCATGGCACGCCGGTCATTGCCCTAGGTCAGGGCGGGGTGCTGGAGACCGTTGTTAATCAAAAGACTGGAGTTTTATTTAGCGAGCCAACCGTTGACAGCTTGCTGAAGGCAATCCGACAATTTACCAATTTACCAATTAGCCAATCAGATTGCATTGCGCAAGCCAAAAAATTCAGTAAAGTTCGGTTTCAGAAAGAACTGAAAACATATATACTCGCTTCATGGACTCCATCCTAGAGGTACAGCACCTCACGAAACATTTTGGTCAATTTAAAGCCGTTGACGACGTTTCTTTTTCCATAAAAGAAGGGGAGATCGTGGGGCTTTTGGGACCAAACGGAGCAGGCAAGACCACAACAATCTATATGTTGCTTGGCCTGGTGACACCTACAAGCGGGATGATCACGTACTTTGGTAAAGACTTTTCCAAACACCGCGGACTTTGTCTGGGGCAGATGAATTTTGCCTCGGCGTATTCTGAAATTCAGGGCCGGATGACGGTTGCACAGAACTTTCATATTTACAGCAGGCTCTACAACGTTCCCGATATTAAAGAACGAACGCTGGAACTTTTGGATCTTTTGGAAGTGCCGGAGACGAAAGATAAACTTTTTTGGACCCTCTCGTCCGGTCAGAAAACGAGGGTGATTTTAGCCAAAGCTCTCATCAATAAACCACGGATCATCCTCATGGATGAGCCCACGGCGAGTTTGGATCCCGAAATTGCAGCCAAAGTCGTTGAGATAGTCAGAGAGCTTCAGAAGAAAGAGCGGGTGACGATTTTATACACCAGCCACAACATGCGCGAAGTGGAAAAGATTTGTGATCGGGTTATGTTTTTGAGTCACGGAAAAATACTTGCCGAAGATACGCCGTTGGGTCTGACGAAACGCGTGGGGGGCGCAACGCTGACTTTGACCTTTGCCGGAAAATATCTGACTGTTGCTAAATATTTAAAGGAAAAAGATTTTGTACATACATTCCCTCGGAAAAATGTAGTGGAAGTGCGGCTTTCAGATGAACAAATTCCCAAAGCGCTCTTTGGGTTAAGCAACGAGGGTGTCTGGATTACAGATGTTGATGTTTCAAAACCTGACCTTGAAGACGTATTTTTATCTATTGCGAAAGGAGCGTATGAGCACGCGACGCATTAAAACCATCCTTCTCCATACCTGGTACCACTTTCTCCATAGCATGGAAACGTGGGTGGATGTGTTTTGGAGTTCGGCAGTCAATGTTTTAGTTTTTGTGTTTATTGCCCAATCATTGCAAAGCGGCGCCGGCAACACCAGTGGAATATCGGTAATGGTTGGGATCATCCTTTGGAATTTTATCTGGTGTGGGCAATATTCAATTGCTGTCGGGGCACTTTGGGAAATATGGTCGAGGAGTTTCAATACGCTTTTTATCACCCCTCTGACGCTCGAAGAATTTCTGGTGGGGCAGATGATTTCAGGAATTATGAAAGGGGTAGTTGCCGCAGGGATTGCAGCGATCTTTGTATTTTTTCTCTCACACTATTCGATTTTGACGATCGGGTGGCCGCTCCTTTTGTATATTTTTGAGCTCATTGTATTTTCCTGGTCCATCGGGATGTTTGTGTTGAGCCTCATTTTTCGGTTGGGGATGAACGTCCAGTCGCTCTCCTGGGTGATCGTGTATCTGGTCCAGCCATTTGGCGGGATGTTTTTCTCGGTATCGTTATTGCCCGTTTGGGTGCAAAAAATCAGCTGGATGATTCCGTCAACGTACGTTTTCGAATCGATCAGGTATCAATTAACAACCGGTACGGTTAATGTACCGTTTATGATACAAGCAACAGCATTAAACGTCGGCTATTTGATCGGCGGATATGTCATTCTTCGGATAACGATCGCCTGGGCCAAACGGAGCGGTGCGTATGCCAAGATGAATGGGTAGGGGGCTTGACAATTGCCCTATTTGGTATAAAATAGGGAACATAAGTTACCTAAATTAGCAATAATATGTATATCTCACGCTCAATCGAACCCTTGGTAGCAAAAGCTTTGTTTCAAGGGAAAGTAGTGATTATTTACGGCCCTCGGCAGGTTGGTAAAACAACGTTGGTAAAGAGAGTGTTGTCAGACCTACAATTGTCTTACCTGTATCTGAATTGTGATGAAGATGTGACGAGAAAATTATTTTCTGGGTCGGAAAGTTCAATACGATTAAAAGAGATAATCGGAGAACATAAAGTCGTTGTCATCGATGAGGCGCAACGAGTGAGAAATATTGGCCTGAAGCTTAAGATTTTGGTTGACAATTTTCCCCATCAGCAGATCATTGCCACTGGGTCGTCATCGTTTGAACTTGCCAATGAAATCGTTGAGCCCTTAACTGGGAGAAACACTTCTTTTTGGTTGTACCCATTTTCATTAAAGGAACTTTCCACAATCTGGGATAAATTTACGCTACTGCAAAATTTTGAAAACCTGCTCATTTTTGGCAGTTACCCGCGTGTGGTTTTGGCCAGCAGCAAAGAGGAACGGATTGCAACACTTCGAGAATTGGCCGGAGATAGTTTATATAAAGACGTATTGAAATTTCAGTCGCTGAAAAGCTCGGAAATGGTTCAAAAACTACTTGCTGCTCTGGCGTTACAAATTGGCGGAGAAGTATCGTTTAGTGAAGTCGGCCGTTTGATTGAGATCAGCAAACAGACAGCACATTTATATACGGAAATATTAGAAAGAGCGTTTGTGGTTTTTAAGGCATTACCTTTTAGCCGGAACCTGCGAAAAGAAATAGGAAAAACAAGGAAAGTTTACTTTTTGGACAATGGAATACGAAATTCATTGATTGGAAACTTAAACCAAATTTCCCTGCGATCAGATATCGGTGCGCTGTGGGAGAATTTTGTGGTTTCGGAAGTAAAGAAAAAACAATATGACATTGTGAACTCTCACAATTTGCATTTTTGGCGGACCTATGACCAACAGGAGATTGATTTAATAGAAGATTATGATGGAAAATTGCATGCCACGGAAATAAAATGGCAAAAGCTAAAAAAGCAGCCGCCAAAAGCTTGGCGGGAACATTATCCCGGCTCTCGTTTCCGGGCAATCTCAAAGGACAATTTTCTGGAGTATTTGCTCTAAGATAAAGCAAAGCGAAGCGCCGCGTATGCCAAGATGAATGGGTGAGTTTTGACAGGTGCGGTATAATAGTGGTGGGTTTTATGGCGACCGCAGAGCAGATACGAATTGTACCGTGCGACACACAATATTCTTCACTGAGTCCACAAGATCGGATGGAACTCGTCCGAATTTCAAACGTTATTGGTGGAGCCTTCCAAATATCTGAAATTATACGTCACCCCCAGCGTTCTCTAGTCGTTGAAGAAATATTACAACACGTCAGGGCTGTATGTAACGGAGATATTACAATTGATGAATTTTCCGCATACCAAGACAGAATTTCAGCTAAACTAGAAAATTCTTTTCTGGGAGATCAACATCCGGGGATAACAGCGTCGTATTGGGGAATTTTTATGATAATGATTGATCCTCTCAAATACGGAAAAAAAGTACATCATCGAATAACATAATTACGGGTGAATGACGGTGCCGGTAAATTCTTGACCGGAAAGGAAGCGGTTGATGTTGTCAAAGTCCGGGCCCATAAGGACAACTGTCATGTCGTTGGTTTGCGCAAGCTTTGCCGCTTCCCGGTCAAACGGAATATTAATGCCGGGCGCATGGTTACCGGGAAACATGGCAAGGTACTCGTTCCAGGAGATGCGTTCGATGATTTGTTCTGGGTCAAGTGCGCCGACTTCTTTTTTTCTATATAGCCCTTTGGGTGAGGAAATATTGAGGAGCACGCATTGGTTGGCTTCTGCCGCTATTTGTACGGCAACATAATCGGTTGTGTGACCAGGCTGGGTGCCTCCGCGAAGATAGATGACTCCCTTGCGCAGGATGTCGCCGAATTCGTAAAGACGGACAGATATGTTTTGAGATTTGGCTTCGATGATTTTTGCCAAAAGCAGCGCGTTTTCCTGGGTGACGAGGATACCGATACGGTCAAGGCTTGGTTGATGCGTGACGCCAAGCGCACGAGCATCTTCAATGGCGTTTCTGGCGACCCCACCGCCACCAATGACGGCTAGGATAGTCCTATTGTTTTTTGTCTGTTCCTGAAGAAACGCGAGGAGGTCATGGGTAAAGTCTACATTGATCCGCTCCGGTCGGAATACCGCCCCACCAATACTGGCGATGATGGTATCCATGGGATGTTGAGCGAGATCTTCAAGTCGTGGCATGATAAACGTTCGAATGGATGCAGGGGATTCGGTGGGGTGAAGTATAGCAAACGGGGGTGGGGAAGTAAAACTATGAGACATCAAGTAGTGAATCAGTCAGCGTCTCTTTCTGATAACGTATCTGTTTTTTGTAAACCGAATAATTTTACAACTTCAGGATCTGTGATGCTTTTTCCTGCCTTTGTAGCCCAACGGATAACTCTTTGAATTGCACTAATTTGCGTAAGTCTATCTCCAGTTGTTTCTCCAATACGACGGAGTCGACCAGCATCAACGATTTCGTGTGCGCCAAAAGCTTCTGATTCCTCACCATGCTCGTCCATATATCAGAGTATATCCAATATGTTTGACACAATGCAAATGCTTTGTTAGCATACAATTTGACAGGCGTGCGTATTTGCCTGTTTTTATACTCCCCATGAGTAATCAACAAAATACCTTTGTTCTCTCTCTCGGGGGGTCGCTCGTTGTCCCCAACGGGGGTATCGATACTCAATTTTTAATTAAATTTAATACCTTCATCCGAAACCAAATCTCCTCAAAAAAGAGGAGATTTTTTATAGTGGTGGGGGGCGGGGCGACGACGCGCCGCTACCAGGCGGCGGCGCGGGCGGTCCATGGCTCGATAGAAAATGAAGATTTAGACTGGATCGGCATCCATGCGACGCGCCTGAACGCTCATCTTCTGCGCGTCATTTTCAAAGACATCGCCCACAGCAACGTCCTCAAGCACTACGAGATCATCCGTAAAGCCGGCGAGCCGGTGGTTGTTGCCGGCGGCTGGAAGCCGGGGTGGAGCACGGATTACTGCGCGATCACCGTCTGTCAGGATTACGGCATCCAAAATATTATAAACCTCACCAACGTAGATCGGGTGTATGACAAAGACCCCAAACAGTACCCCGATGCCAAGCCGCTTATTCGGACTTCATGGAAAAAATATTGTGGCTCGGTCGGGGATAGATGGGTCCCCGGCATGAATACGCCGTTTGACCCGATTGCCAGTAAACTTGCCGAAGAGCTGGGCGTGACGGTGAAGATCCTTAATGGCAAGAACCTCGATAATCTTGCCAAAG
>JAGVFE010000094.1 GCA_020057765.1 Candidatus Woesebacteria bacterium
AAGATTTTTGAAAAATCCATCGAGTCGCGGCCAGCTGACAAAACGTGGACATTCCTTGACGGCCCGCCGTTTATTACCGGCCTTCCGCATTACGGGACGTTGCTTTCGAGCATCCCCAAGGATTTGTTTCCGCGCTATTGGACTATGAAGGGCTATCGCGTGCGACGTGTGTGGGGTTGGGATTGCCATGGACTGCCTGCGGAAAACAAGGTTGAGGAAAAACTTGGGGTTAAACGCAAGCAAGACATAGAAGAAAAAGTGGGCGTCAAAAAATTTATTGATGAGTGCAAGCTCTATGTGCAGAGTGTTTCGAGCGAGTGGGAGTGGTACGTGGATCACATCGGCCGATGGGCGGACTTTACCAACGCCTACAAAACCATGGATATGCCCTATATGGAAACAGTCATGTGGGTATTTAAGCAAATGTATGAGAAAGACTATATTTACAAAGGACTTCGCGTGTCGCTCTATTGCCCGCACTGTTCTACTCCCGTTTCCAATTTTGAGGTTGCCATGGATCCGGATAACTATAAAGATGTCACTGAACCGACCGCTGTTTATAAATATCAATTAGTTGACCAACCCAATACATACGTACTCGCTTGGTCAACGACGCCGTGGAATAAGATAGCAACACCTGCACTTGCAGTAAATCCATCACTCGATTACGTAAAAATTCGACAAGGCAATCAGCACTATATTCTCTCTGAGGCAAGCTTGCCTAAATTCGTGAATGAACCGTACGGCGTTGTTGAGAAATTTAAAGGCCAGCAGTTCGTCGGTAAAGAATTCATTCCTCATTACGATTTCTATAACATAGAGCCTGGTAAAAAGGCATTTATTGTGGTTGGCGGAGATTTTGTGACTGCTGACGAGGGCACGGGGATAGTCACGATAGCTGCTTATGGCGAAGAGGATTTGGCAGCCATGCTTGCAAATAATATTCAAATAGTTCAGCACATTGATGATGAAGGCGTCATGAAACCCGATGTGCCAAAATGGGCCGGTAAATACTACTTGGATACTAATCCGCTGGTCATAGAAGATTTACAGGCGCGAAATCTCATCTACCGAGTCGATGATTACGCCCATTCGGTGCCTACGTGTTGGCGGTGTCACACGCGGCTTATATATGCCCCGCAAGACGCGTGGTACGTCAACGTTCAAAAGCTCAAACCAAAACTCAAGGAAACCAATGAGGTGGTCAAATGGTACCCCCAACATTTCAAATACGGCCGGTATCTCAAGAGTCTTGAGGCGGCACCCGATTGGTGTATATCGCGGAGCCGATACTGGGGCTCTCCGGTGCCGGTCTGGGAGTGCGAGTGTGGAGAGCGCTTTGTCCCCGGTTCGATTGCGGAGCTGGAGGAGCGATCAGGCAAAAAAATTACTGATCTTCATAAACCAGCAATTGATGACGTGACCGTTGTATGCGCAAAATGCGGCAAAATAGCACACCGAGTCCGCGAGGTCCTTGACAGCTGGATTGAAGCCGGATCCGCATCTTTTGCCGAGAGGCATTTTCCATTTGATCCTTCGACAAGCTCAGGACTTGAGGAGTTCTTTCCGCCAGATTTTATTGTTGAATACACAGGACAGATCCGTGCGTGGTTTTATGTGCTGCATGTGATTTCCGTTGCACTCTTTGGTTCCCACGCATTTAAAAATGTCCTCGTCAGCGGCGTCATTTTAGGCACCGATGGCCGGAAAATGAGCAAAAACTACGGCAACTATCCGGATCCCAAAGAAATGATCGCCAAATACGGGGGCGATGCTCTGCGCCTGTATCTCATGGGCAGTCCGGTTATGCACGGAGAAGATATACGAATTTCGGAGGAGCAGTACCGTAATGGTGTGCGAGGCCTCATGTTGGTTTTTTGGAACGCGTATAATTTTTTTGTGGTGTACGCAAGCGTGGACGGCTGGGTGCCAAAAAATGTAGCAAGTAGTAAGCAGCAAGTAGCAAGCGTTTTGGATGAGTGGATATTGGCTTTATTAGACAACTTAGTTACTGATGTGACGAAGGCGCTGGAGGGTTATGACACGGTGGAAGGGGTACGGGCGATAGAAAAATTTGTTGATAATCTTTCGACGTGGTATGTGCGCCGGAGCCGCGATCGCATTGGGGCGACTGCAGGCGATGCTGGCGACAAACATGCCTGTTACGAAACGTTTTACACGGTGCTTACGACGGCATGTAAAGTCATTGCCCCTTTTATTCCGTTTTTTGCCGAGGAAATGTATCGCAATCTTACCAAAGAAGCAAGCGTACACCTGGCCAAATGGCCAGAAATTTCAAATTTCAAATTTCAAATTTCAAATTTGGAAGAAAAGATGGGGTTTGTTAGAAAAGCGTGCGAAATGGGGCACTCGCAGAGGAAAGAAAATAAGATGAAAGTGAGACAACCTCTTCAAAAATTCAAAATTCAAAATTCAAAATTCAAAATTGAAGACCAATTCGTTCAATTAATCAAAGACGAATTAAATATTAAAGAAATAACGATTTCAGAAGGTGATGGAGAACTAAAGGTTGTGCTTGACACAACGATTACACCAGAGCTGGCAGCGGAAGGAATGGCGCGGGAGCTCATGCGCAAGATACAGATGCTCAGAAAAGAGACTGGGTGTAGAATAGATGAACGCGTCGGTCTCGTGCTTCCGGCAAGCTACAGGAATTTATCCGATGATTTGCTTGCGATGGTGAAACGCGAGACGTTGGCAGATACGACTACATGGGGAGCACATCTTTCTTTATCACGCTCATCGGGGAGATCCGACGGCACGTCGTAGACTTGTTCCTTCTTTTGTGCCTAGCATCCTTTGGGTTATTTTTGCTTCTCACCATCAACAGCGGATTATTTATCCAACAGCTCGCGTATCTTGGGGTCGCGCTCCTGGTTTTGGGTGCCATATTGCTTATTGACGTCAGTCTCTTGGTTTGGTTGTCGCCATTTGCCTACGTTGGCGGCGTATTACTTCTTGTCATTTCGTATTTTGGTCCCATCATTCGGGGAGCCCGGCGGTGGATACTCATCGGTTCGGCACAACTGCAGACCTCGGAGATTGCCAAACCGTTGTTTCTTTTGGCCTACGCGTGGCTTATTGCCCGTTTACCGCCAAAAACGTTGCGCAATGTCGCCATACATGCGATCGTTTTTTTTCTTCCATTCCTCTTGGTGTTTAAACAGCCGGACTTGGGGACCAGTTTGGTTTATGCGGCCAGTTGGCTGGCTATGATGATTGCCGGCGGGTTTCCGATCCGAACACTGGTTATCCTCGTACTTGTTGGTAGTGTTTTTACGCCGTTTCTGTGGGGCAGGCTCCACAATTACCAGCAAGCCCGGATACTTACATTTCTTAACCCCGCACTTGACCCCAAGGGTGCTGGCTACAATGCGGTGCAATCCATGATTGCCGTAGGCTCCGGACAACTGATTGGTCGGGGACTGGGTCGCGGCACTCAGAGCCACCTGCGCTTTTTGCCCGAGTATCATACCGATTTTATTTTTGCCACATTGGTGGAAGAGCTTGGTTTAGCCGGAGGGCTGTTGCTGCTGATTTTTTATGGCGCCATCCTTCTGCGCATTTTGCTGCCGCTTTTGCGCGGTGCGGTTGATCACGCTATGCCGTTTGTCTATGCCGTAGGGTTGGCTATGATGCTCCTGACGCAGGTATTTATCAATGCGGGCATGAACATGGGTATCATACCGATTACGGGCATTACCTTGCCCTTTGTATCCTATGGGGGCAGCTCGCTCTTGTCGATTGCCATCTCGTTTGGATTTTTGTGGGTGTTGCAGCGGCTCCGCACGCCGTAGTACAATATCAATCTATGTTCGCAGTAGTTGCCATCGGCGGAAAACAATACAAAGTAGCCCAAGGAGACAAGGTGATTGTAGACAAGCTTGCCGGGAGTGTCGGTGATACCGTTACCATTGATGCGGTCAAGCTGGTTTCTGATGGAAAATCCACGAAGGTAGGCACACCGACGGTTAAGGGTGCCAAAGTTACGGCAAAGATCGTGGCACAAGGCAAGGGTGAAAAAATTGATGTGCGGCGCTTTAAGTCCAAGGTTCGGGAAAGGAGACACGTGGGTTTTCGGCCCCAGATTACGACGTTGGAAATTGCCAGCATCACCGCATGAGCGGGTACCTATTCATCTTCGGCAACAGTCCACACTTGTCCCAAGCGGAACTCTCTGTCTTTTTTCCCAAACATGAATTGATTTGCCCGGATGTGGCTAAAGTTGAGGACGATCTTGACGTGACGGAATGGATTGGACGATTGGGGGGAACGGTCAAAATTGCAACCATCATCAATGAATTTTCCATCCTTGACCCAACGAGTATCGCCGAGCAGTTGCATAACATATCCACACACAAACTATCGTTTGGTATGAGTTCATATAGTAAGGATTTCCGCGTGCAAACTGCGTTCTTGCAGCAGGTAAAAGATAAACTTACGGCTGGCGGGTTATCTGCTCGATTCGTCGCGCCCAAAGAGGGAAATGTGCTTTCAAGCGTTGTGGTGGCAAAACAAGAGCTAATCGAGCTTGTGGTGGTAGGTAAAGAGGGGGAGTGGTTCGTAGGGCAGACGGTTGCAGTGCAGGATTTTGAAGAATGGAACAGACGAGATTATGGCCGGCCCGCTGTTGACGCCAAAGCTGGCATGCTCCCGCCCAAAGTGGCGCGCATGGCTGTCAACATTGCCAGGGGACAGGGGAAAACATTGCTTGACCCTTTTTGTGGCATGGGGACCATTTTAGGGGAAGCATTATTGAGTGGTTGGACAGTTATTGGGAGCGATCAGTCTACCGAAGTAATTGATAAGACGAGGAAAAATCTAGAGTGGCTCAAATTGCCAGAGTGGAAACTTTTGGTGAGCGATGCGACGCATATTTCAGAAAAAATTCCTCCGGAATCTGTGGATGCAATCGTGACGGAACCTTTTATGGGATCGACCGATATAAAATTTAAAGAAATAAAAAATACCATAAAAGGACTTGAAAAACTTTATATAGGGTGTTTAAAAGATTGGTTGAAGATTTTAAAACCAGGAGGGAAAGTCGTCATTGCGTTGCCAGAGTATGCCATCGGCGGCAGGACGTATTTCGTGAAATCAGCAATTGACAGATGTGAAAGCCTTGGGTATACTGTTGTTGTCGG
>JAGVFE010000021.1 GCA_020057765.1 Candidatus Woesebacteria bacterium
CCGTGACCACCAATGATCTTGTTCTCGAGCAGAAAAAATAAAGCTATTCCGGCTTCATTAAATGCAGCAGTTCAAGGAGCTACAATAAAACTGGAATGACTGTATTTGTCATATTTATGTTGGAAGATGAATGAAATTATATAGATCAAGGGCACACCAAGAAAAAACAGGTATGCAAACATCACAGGTTGTGAAGGCGAACTGTAAATATTTGTCAAAACAAAATAAATAACTCGATGAAACAGGTACATACAAAAAGATGCATAGGCCAAATTTTTATATAGATATTTGTTGATATGCATGGCGAGTTTGTCCCCGAACAATATCGACGAAGGGATTACCGCAAGCATAAGCAGCACCTGATTAAATTCCCGCCACTGAGAATCAGGGAATTGCAGATACTGATAAGAGAGAAAAATAAATACTGAAAAGGATGACAAGACGAGAGTATTGAATTTGCGGAATTTTTCCAGAAAATTATGTTTGCCTACAATCACCCCAAACACAAAAGATGGCATATATATAATCAGTCTCATATCTATTAAGCCGGTTTTTGCGTGTATTAAGACCATTGTAGAAATTATAATACCAATTATTAATAAAGTGCGTTTAAGAGCATAGCCCATCACAATTAGGGGAAAGAGGAGGTAATAGAAACATATCATCGAGACAAACCATAATGTTGGGATGGATTTGCCTATCAGAATATTAAGAAGCAAGGCATGGACAATTAATGATTTGACAGACATGAACGAACAGAACCAAAAAAGCAACAAGGCAAAGAAATAAAGAGGATACAACCTGAAAAACCTCTTCCTGGCGAACAACTTAACCTCATCTTTATTCGAAATTAGCTGATTATTGATAGCAAGCAGATACCCGGAAATAAATACAAAGATGCTTAAGAAACTCTCTGTAACTACCCCCTCTCCAGGGAAAATCAGATACCCATTGATGTAATCATTGATATGCAGGATTCCAACAATATAGACAATTGCTGATGCCCTGAGTAAATCTAAAGAATCGATTTTGACTTTTTTCCTGTCCAATTACCATCTCCACATGCAAGGGTCATCCCACAACGATATTCCGAACATCTTATCTTGTGTGATTATGCACATCTCGTCAAATTCGACGATTGCATGAACTTCGCATCTATGCTATCTAACAGAAATAATAAGAGAAAAAAAATATTAAATTCCAGACTCAACCGGAAAAAACATCAGTAATGAGTTGCCATGCCAACGAATCTCTCAGAGGCTAACCGAAAAAAAGTGCTGCTATACAGCGTGTTCATTGTTACGATGATTGGTGCTTGGTCTGTATTGGGACCATATGGTTTTTTAAAATACTATCGGGTTACCAGGGAACTAAACAAAGTCCTGATCCAGAATAAACAGTTGCGCGAGACCAATAGCTCCTTGCAACAGGAAATCCACAACCTGAAAACGAATCCGGTTTATCTGGAAAAAGTAGCACGTCAGCAATTCGGTCTTATTAAAAAAAATGAGGTCATCTACGAATTCCCGGAGAAAAAGAAACGGCACAAATAAGCTTGGGCTCCCCTCTTCTTATCCATTCATATCCTGCACAATCCACTGTACCGCTGCATAAAGGTCTTCCGCGACATACGTTGGCTGCACCTTCTGTCCTGGGCCTATATAATCATGATCACCACGACCATAGCCGGTAAGCACCAAAATACCCTTGGCTTGCACAGCCGCTGCCGCTTTTAGATCCGACCAGCGGTCGCCAACCACATAGGAATGGGCAAGGTCAAGATCCAACGCTGCTGCCGCTTGCAGAAATAATCCAGGCTTGGGTTTTCGGCAATTACAGGCGAGACGGAAGCGCTCTTCCTTGGCCTCCGGATGATGAGGACAAACATAAATGCCATCCACATGGGCTCCGGCTTTGGCCAACTCCTTGGTCATTTTGACATGCACTTCTTCCAGGAGAATCTCCGGGAAATATCCTCTGGCAAGACCAGACTGGTTGGAGATCACAACCACAGGAACCCCCTGCTCGTTTAGCAGGCGGATGGCGGCCGCAGCCCGGGGTAACATAATAAAACGAGAAATATGGTTGATGTAGCCCATCTGCTCGTTAATGGTACCATCTCTATCGAGAAACACGGCTGAGCGCATTGTTTTGCCTCTCTTGGGTATCGTTTAAAATATCAGTAATATCAAAATGCTGGCTGTAATGGGCGATGGTTATTTCGCAACGGTGTCTGAGTTTTCAAGCAATTTGCAAATTGCCGCATACACTTCATCCACTCTGATCTCCAACATACAGGCAAAATCATTCCGGGGGCAATGGGTTTTCAGGCATGGGCTGCAGGACAGATTCTTGTGCACCACCTCCACGTTTGAGGCAAACGGTCCAGTAGCAACGATATCGGTTGAGCCGAAAATGGCGACCAAGGGCGTGTTTTGGGCTGCAGCCACATGCATCAGGCCAGAATCGTTGGTGACAAAAACATTACACAGGCCAATCAACGCCATAGCCTCCGCCAGAGTAGTCTTACCTGTTAAATCAAGAGCCTGCCCCAGCGCTGCCGCACCAATCTCTGAAGCAGACTCATTATCATCAGCCGTGCCAAAAATCAGCAAGGTAGCGCCCAACTCTTTAGCCAGATATCTGGCCAGTTCGGCATATTTTTCTACCGGCCAGCGCTTGGCCGGTCCATAGGCAGCGCCGGGATTCAAACCAATCAACGGTCTGCTCACATTATCAGCAAGAAAATTCGTGGCCCAGGTCATGGCGGAATCAGGCAAAGCAAGAAACAATTTCTGTAGCCCACACACCAGACCAAGATCTCTAAGCATCTCCTGATAATAATAAACCTGATGCCGCACTTTTACACTTTCCCTGATGGTAACGCCATGGCTCAACAACAGGCCACGGCCATCCCTTCGGTATCCTACCCTAACTGGTATCCTGGCAAGCAAGGTCAGCAAGGCGGCAGAAAAGGCATTTTGCAAGAGGATGGCCAGATCAAAACGTTGTGCAGCAAGCTCTCGTCCCAAGCGCCACATCCCGGCCAAACCTTTATGCCTGCCATTTTTTTCATAGAGCATGACTTTGTTTATGTGGGGACTGGTCATAAAGATATCCGCCACCCAGGGGTATGCCAGAATGGTTATTTCGGCAGCGGGAAAATTTTCTCGAATGGTTCGCACCGCTGGAGTAGTCATAATGGCATCGCCGATCCAGTTGGTTGAACGGATAAGAATTTTTTCAGGCCGCAAATGAACAATCGTTTTCGTCATGCCAATTTTTAAAATTCCTTGTCTGTGAGGTATTATCAAGCGGATAAACTGCAGACGGAAGATTGAAGTTTATAGGCTGCAATGCAATATATTGCACATGGGACCTTTGCTTGTTTTCATAGAGGCGTCAAGTGTTTTTCTTAAGCTCAATACTCATTTTGCTCATTTTTATACAAGCCATTTGTGCCAAGTCGTTGCTATCTGACTGGGGTCTATCTCGAAAATAATTGTCAGACAGCCTCTTCTTCCTTGCAAAAAATCAATTCGGGTGGTAAAAAATTCAGGTTCTAAAAATAAACACACCTCTGTAAAAGTTCCTCTGGTGCCCACAATTGGGTTGGAGCGATGGGGTGGAAGCCAGGCCGCTATTCAAAATATGTAACGATTGACATGTCTATATCGGTATAAGTAGCCGAAATTAAATGTCAAAAATGTTACAGTTGTTTTTTGTAACGGCCTCAAAACCAAAACCAAAGGAGAAGTGCCATGTCTTACGTTACTATGAAGGAAATGCTGGAGGCCGGCATGCATTTCGGCCATCAAACCCGTGGCTGGAATCCGAAAATGAAGCC
>JAGVFE010000121.1 GCA_020057765.1 Candidatus Woesebacteria bacterium
GACGCTCTTCCGATCTCCTCGGTTTCCCATGCCCTGACCTCCTCCGGTTTTAATCCCGCCGGGTTTGGATCAAATGGTCCAACCAAGTGAAATTCAACCTGCGAATACTTCCGTTTTATAATCCGCGCCGCTTCCGCGTATTCATTGATCCCCTTATCCTTTAATAATCGGGCAATGAGCAAAAACCGGATTGGCATTGCAGGAAGCAGGCATTCCTTCCGAAACGCCACAAACGGAAAGAACTCCAAATCTATGCCCGATCCATTCAATACGATCGCCCGATCGCGTGCCACCAATCCCATTTCAATCAATACCCTCTGATCGTCAGGATTCTGAAAAAATACGCGCTGGCTATGGCACAGACTCAAACGGTAAAGAAATTTCGCCAATCCTCCAGCCAAATGCTGGCGTACCGATGCCGGGCTCATGAATGCATAGCCTAGTCCCGTCACAAGAGAATAGATTGAGCATACTCCGCAAAATTTTGCTGCCAAACCACCGTAAAGGACCGGTTTGATCGTATAGCTCAGCACTTTGTCAGGTTTGACGCGCCGTATCAGCCGGATCAAATCAAAAAGCGTGATAATATCCGCCAGCGGATTCATCCCCGTTCGCGCGATGCGTATAGGATAATACGTCACGCCCCATGCCTGCATTTTAGCTTCCGTATCCGGATCGCGCCCGTTTGCCGCAACGCACACATTGATCTCATTCGCCAGCATGGCCTTGATCAACGGCCCGCGAAAAGTTACGAGGGAGATGGGAAGCGCTCCAATGATCAGACAGGATGTTTTGTTTTTTGACATCACAACGACTGTTTCCGTTTTTTAACATGCGCTACAAATTGGTGCCAAAATTCATCCCTCTTTGCTTCCACCCTATCAGCATAATAATTCTTCGCTTCACTGAAATTCCTTTGCGCCTGCTGAATACGCCAAGAATGATCCCGGACCATTCGTGCCAACTGCACCGCCAACGTCTTGTCATCACCTGGGCGATGCAAACATTCCTTGGGCAACAACTCCGGAATACCCCCGCACGTTGACCCTAGCGCAGGCAATCCCCTACTCATAGCTTCGATCAGTCCGCGCGGCAAGCCTTCTTGAAAACTTGGTTGAATATAGATGCCCAGACCATCCAGCCATTGCATGACCGGTTCGCCGCTGGGTAAGCAGCCGTCCAAATGTAATAAATCAGCAACACCCAAACATTTAGCCTCCTGACGCCAATCATTCAATTTGCCGTCGCCCAGAACATGCAGTCGGAGTGGCATGCCCTGGCTCGCTAATCGGCGTAACGCACGCAACGCAACATGAAGCCCCTTGTAACGATTGGATAAAGAGCCGATCAATCCAATCGTTAAAGTTTTCGAAAGGCCAGGTTGTCCTGCACGCCACCGCATGATTCTCTGCTCAAGCACGGAGGGGGAAACCGGCTTGATCTCGACATCGGATACTCCGTAAGAAAACCCGCGGCAGGGATATTGTTTCTGCAGATACTCACGAGTCACATAAATCGCGAATTCCGCTTGTCTAATCCAGCGGCGGGAATTCCACCAGGCCACCGGCGCATACAACTTGCCCAAAAGCGTCCCATAGTTCCAGTACGCATCCCATGCATCGCCCACAACTTCAACTGCCCAAGGGATCCCCCTACGCTCCGCCTCTCGGGCGGCCAACCAGCCAAGATCCGATTGGCGAACAATGACCGCATCGCAGTCAAGCATCTCCCTGCGAATAATCTGCAGCTTCGGTCCGTTCCGCAACTGCATCAGCGGTTTGCCATGATCATCCGGCGTCCCGGAAAACGCCACGCACGGTCCAGAAGACAAATCCCACCTCGCCGGTACCTCTGCACAATCGGATATACGACAGATCACGGTTAATTCATCAAAATGTTTTAAATATCGCATCCAGCGCCGATACGGAAACTGCCCGGTGGAAAAAACATCACCTTCCGGTGTTCGCACGAAGCGAGCGCTATGGACAAAGAGGGTTTTCATAACTTTGGTAATATTTCATTGCAAATCAAAAAATAAATTTTTATACGGCAACATTAAATTTTCTTGGGGGCTATAACTAGATTCCATAAAATAAGCCCGCGTCGAATACAAAATGCAATAAGTCAACAGCAAGATCACCATTGAAGTTCTCAAAAAGACATTTCCGCGCGAGAATGAAGACGCCAAGGAGGGAAACAAGAAACAGATGGATATCCACAAATACCAGTTCAGACGTCCGATGGGCACTATGATCGTGCACAACTGCACAATAATAGAAGCGCTAAAGAGTAAAAGGTACAAACGATTATTTGTATTTGTTTTTATCAATCTCTTCGAAAACGCTATGAATAAAAACAGGATGGGCAGTTTGAGTAAAACGGAAGGCAGAATAGGCGCAATATCATTGATCTCACCGTACTCCAAGTACTTAGCGGGTAAATAAGGAATGCTTCTCGCTAACAATACGAACAGGAAGGGAAGAATTACGAAAAATACTAGACTCATACCTTTACGAATTAACAGTGGTTCTTGTATTTTATGAACC
>JAGVFE010000049.1 GCA_020057765.1 Candidatus Woesebacteria bacterium
GCATTTATGGTTTCTCCTGTCAAAAGTCTTACTTCTCTACGAGGTGCTCTCCACACGGACAAAAAAATTTCTCCAAAAGCTGCACGTGCAGCTTTTGAGGAAGCTCTTGCGCATGGAGAAGTATGAAATCCTATTTGCTCGATACAAATGCGCTTCTTCGGTATATCCTCAATGACAATAAGCAGCAGGCTTCGGTAATTGAAAAGCTTTTTCTGCAGGCAGAGGAACGATTCTGTTTTATCCGTTTGTCGGCAGGTGTTTTTATTGAAGCAGTTTTTATATTAACGAAGATGTATAGATATAGTAAAGAGCAGGTCAGTAAAACTTTGTTAGAATACGTAAAAAATCCAATTCTAGACGTTGGAGACAGAGAAATACTCCATGAAGCTATTGAACTTTATCCGATAAAAACTGTGAGCTTTATTGATTTACTTCTGGCTGCGGAAGCCAACCAGACCGGTAAAACGCTCGTGACGTTTGACAAGAAGCTCAAGCAGGTTTCCTCCTAACTTCCTGTGCTACAATATCTGGGTTCATGAAGAAATTATCCCAGACCACGCCATTGGATGCCCTCAAGCCGCCGGCGGCGTTTACGCAGGCTTTGGCTCGGGAGATTGTGAAAAATTTGGCGGCATTCGGACAAATCACCACCCGGCCGTTTCGGCGCGCGCCACACGAGAACAATGGTAAAAAAATCAAAGAACTTGGAGAAAATCCGGTACTGGTTGATACCAGCATTCTCATCGATGGAAGGATCTTGCCGATTGTTAACAGCGGGTTTTTTGCCGGCACCATGATCATTCCGCAGTTTGTGCTGCGGGAAGTCCAGCAGATTGCCGATTCTGCCGACGGTTTGCGCCGGGCCAAAGGCAGACGGGGACTGGAAGTGGTTAATAAGCTTAAGGGTCAAAAGGTCAACCCAATGGTCAAAACCAAAACGATTGATGAGGATGTTGCCGAAAAGCCCGACGTAGACAGTAAGCTCGTGGCACTGACCAAAAAATGGAAAGAGATCTCCGAGGGCAGGCAAGCGCGCCTCCTGACCGTGGACTTTAATCTGGCGGCAACGGCAAGGGCACAGGGAGTCAAAGTCATCAACGTCAACGACCTGGCCCAGGCCCTCAAAGTAGCCCTCATGCCTGGCGAAGAACTCACGCTCAAGATCACCCATGAAGGCCGCGAGCGCGAACAGGGGGTAGGGTATCTCTCTGACGGGACGATGGTGGTCGTGGACAATGCAAAGGACAGGGTCGGTGCCGACGTGGCCGTTGTGGTAACCAAGATCCACCAGACTCCGGCCGGACAGCTGTTTTTTGCTCGCCCCAAGTAGTTCCTCCCCAACTTATCCACAATTATTTTTCTGAAAGTATTTAGAGCATAAGAACAGTCTATTTAGTGACAAAAAAACTATAGGTATAGATAAATTTCGATGGAAAAATCCTATGGGACTTGACAAGAGGGGAAAAACGGTCTTCAATGGGGACATGGCTATCGCTAGTAAAAGTTTGGGCTTGTCCCGAGCGCATATAATCGCGCGAGGGATTTACTCCCTCCTTTTTGGAGGGGGCAAGAAATCACGGGTATCGCCGCTTTCGCGTGAGCGGGAGCGTTTTGAGGAAGAGGCCAAGGATCAGTTCCAGAAGCTGAAAGACAAGGGATTAAGTATACCGGTATTTACGTTGTGAAGGGCAGTGAGAATCCACTAAAAAAGCATCACTACCGCTAGTGGTTTGGGCCTCTACGTGTAGTAATGCTTTTTTTGTTGATATCACTTCGTTTGAGCAGTTGGGTGATATCTAAACAAACAAGCTATCAAGACCGTCAATCCTTGTCAATTTTTTTTCTGAAGCTAGAATATAGATAATTGGTTGTTGTAAGCGTCTGAATACCATCTCGTTTTCGGGATGGATTTTTTGTCCGCGGTGGGCGTATTTGACAAGAAGAAAATAGCCCGTTACAATCGCCTAGCTTTTAACAACGCACTTTTTATGGGGGATAGTTTGTTGGGCAGGCAAGCTATCTCCCATACAGGGTGCGTTTTTTTGGAAAATCCTTACCGTGGGGTGGTCGAAAACTTGGATGCTTTCTTCAGCCGCATCGTCCTTGATCGTGATGCCAAAAAGCGATGGGTACGAGGTGAATGTGGCAACTTCTTTGTAGTCAGATTCTCCATTGAATAGTTTTTTGTAAAGCTCACTAGTGAACGGGTAGCGATCGGTAAGTTTTGGCATCGTCCCCCAGATTCTTCTGGTTGAGAGAATGATAAAATCTCCTTTTGCCAGTTGTTTGGTGATCGTTTTCTTTTTATCTTCCGTATCTGTGTCGTAAACATTGAGAAGGTCTCGTTGATAGGAAACAACGGCGTCACCCGGTGGGAAAACCGGCAGGCCGTCGTTCCAATGCTCGGTGTAGATGACTGAGTTTGACGGTATGTTATTGGTCATCCATTGGCTTGCGGCGATGCGGGTTTGCGGACGAAGATAGATGGTCCAGTTGGCAAGACCCCATAAAAACGTAATACTCGCAACACTGGCAAGGCACGCAAGACCGGAAAGACGAAATTTTTTATGTATCTCCATCAGAATCCAGGTGGCGGCGATGGTGAGGAAGGGAAGGAGGGGAACGTTGTAGCGGGCAAATTTAGCAAACCAGTTTCCTTGCCAAAGAAAATAGACAAGAGGGAAGATGAGAAAAATGACAAGTGTACGATTTTTTCTTTTGAACGCAGAAAAAGTCATCAAAACAAGACCGATTAGCCCAATTATTGCAATCGGTCCTGATTGCCACACCATGGTTTGTAATTGATAAAGGTAGGGAATGGTATGGAGAAATTGGAGCGTGTAGGGAACGGGGAAGCGGCCGAGGGCGACACCGGATTCATAGTCCATTGATTCTTTAAAGTGTTGCCAATCCAAAATGGTGTAGGGAGAAAAAAGAAATGCGACGCCTGCGGTTATGGCCAAAAGCAATAGAGAATAAAAAATAATGTGCTGTCGCTTTCTTTTGGTGAATTGAGAAGATAGAGCAACCAATGGGATGAGGGCAAAAAGGACGCTCGTCGTTTTTGCTCCAATGGCAAGGCCCAGGACAATACCCTGAGCGAGAGTTAATTTTACTGATGGTTTGAGGAAAAACTTGTGTGCAAGGAGAAGCAGGAGGAGAAGAAAAAACACGAGCAGGGTTTCTGTGGTGGCAAAATGCGCTTCGCGGATGGCCCAAGGAGAGAAGGCAAGGAAGTATGCAGCGAGAAGCCCGACAGGAGGTGTGAAAAATCGTTGAGCGACAACATACATAAGGAGAATACTTATTGAAGAAAGTATTGCAGAAACGTATCGGCCGATGACGGCGATGTGGCCCCAATCAAAGAGCCAGTTGGTGTCGCGTGTTGTTGAAACAATTATTTCCCCGAGTGCACGATACAGATAGATAGGAAGCCCTCCGTAGGCAAAAAACTGCGGGTTCATCTGGCTAAAAAAACGGATCCGCGTCACGGCCCAACTGATGTTTCGTTCATCAGGATGGAAGGCAAGATAGCTATCCCAGTTGAGGTTGGTAAAGCGCAATATAGCGCCCAGTAAGACAATGATCAGTAAAAAAAACTTTGCGTGTTTCATGCAATTGCCAAAGCGGCTTGTTTTCCTAATTCCACTGCGTAATTGGTTCCGCGGTCCCAGGGGTAGATGCTATCCAGATTAGCCAGATACACGCCGGGAATCGGTGTCTCAAGTTTGGGAGCGATTTTGGAATAGTGGAGCTGGTGGACGGGTTGGGCAAAGGGACCATTAAAGAGATAAGAATGGAGAATGGAGAATGGAGAATGGAGCGATACATGTTTGATAAATGGGAGAAATATCTTAAGCAATTGTTCTTTCGTCATAAAGAGGTAGGGGTGACCCTCAGGCAAGTAGTTTCCAAAATAAGTCAAGTGATTGCCGCCGTAATGCTTTTTGTCCATAAAGTTCGTGTGGGCAACAACTGCCAAAAATGGAAATGAACGGTCCGTGATGTTGAGCCAATAGGTGTCTTTGAGAATTGGCTCCTTGGTTTCAAGGATGAGTGTTTGCGCGTGAAGGTGGGGGATAGTCAATGACAAATTGGGAATAAGTTTTAAGGCAATAGGGGTGGGAACGGTTATGAGAATTTTATCAAATGGCAAGGTTTGTATTGACGAAACCGCGGTGCTAGTGAGAATTTTACCTCCGTTTTTTGTAATAGATTTTGCCAGTGCATCAATCAGCGTATGGAAGCCTCCCGCGATATAACAAAGGCTCGGAGTCCGCTTTTTGATGCGTGCCCAAAGCCACGAGGCGGCAATCGTTTCAGCAAAGTTGCCGAATTTTCCGATCATCAGTGGTTCCCAGAGAGTTTCCCAAGCGTGATTTCCACCAACGGTTACAAATAATTTTTTCGCGGTGATTGATTCCAATGGTTTCCAGAACGGATTGATTTTTAGTGCTCCAAGCAGCAGTCCCGTTCGTAATTTATCTCCGTGTGATAACCCGGGAAAAGCCAGGAGAGACGAGGGGGAATCAAGGTGATAGCTTTTGCCTTGCCAGTACGTTCCTGTGATCGGGCGTTTGACGATGAGTTTATCGGTGATGCCAAGTTCGTTGATTAACTCGATGATTGCGTGGTCATTGGTAAAAAGGTGATGATAGGCACCCTCCAGATGCCAGTTCCATCCGGGCTGTTTAAATCCCGCAGCCAGGCCGCCCAGTGTTTTTTCTTTTTCAAAAAGCGTTACAGCATGGCCGCGCTGCGTTAGCTCGTACGCTGCAGTAAGGCCCGTCATGCCACCGCCGATGACCGCAATCTTCATGCGCAGATTGTACCACGCTCGGTTATAATCAGGTGATATGTTTGCTGATTTTTGGTTGGTTGTGCGTTGGTGGGGGGTGTTATTTTTGGTTGGGGCTGTGGCGTTTTCGCTGACGAAGCGATTATTTGTCGGCTGGTTTGATGAGGGCTACTTTTTTTCGAAAGCCGTCGGGATGGCGGTGGTGACGTGGATCGTGTATGCGATGGGGACAGTCAGGATACTCCCATTTTCTACCGTTTCAATATTAGTGGCATTGGGCGTGGTGTTTGTATTTGGTTTAGTGGGAAATAGGGGGAATAGGGCAGATAAGGGCAATAAGAGAAATAGGGTTTTTATGATTTTTGCAGAAGAGCTATCTTTTTTGGTGGCGCTTCTTTTTTGGTCGTGGGTGAAATCGCATGAGCCGAGTATTCGAGGACTAGAAAAATTCATGGATTTTGGGTTCATGAAGTCGATCCTCAACACACAATATTTTCCGGCGTCGGACATGTGGTATGCGGGGGGTAGCATTAACTATTACTACTTTGGCCACATTGTGACGGCGGTTTTAACCAAACTCTCGGGCATTGATCTTGCCTATACGTTTAATCTCATGCTTGCGACTATATTTGCACTCACGCTGACGATGAGTTTTTCGATCGGAGTGCAACTTCTTACGATGGGGCACATAGGACGGATAGGAAAAATAGGACAAATAGGAGGAGGATTGTTGACTGCATTTTTGGTGACACTGGCTGGCAATCTCCAGACGCTGTATGCATTTACAAAAGGATACGTGGGCGACAATGTACAGCCGTTTTGGAAACTACTATGGCCGATTGGTGAATATCTACAAAAGGTGCCGGATGGGATGAAGGCATACTGGTATGCTAATGCTACAAGATTTATCCCATATACGATTCACGAATTTCCTGGGTACTCATTCATTGTCTCCGACGTTCACGGCCACGTGCTCAGTTTGCCGTTTGTTCTGTTGACTATTGCAATGCTCATTGGTGCAGCTCACGCTTCACGCTTCACGCTAATTTTTTACGGTTTTCTCATGGGTGTACTCCTTATGACTAATGTGCTTGATGGACCCATATACCTCGGGTTACTGGTAATAACCCTCGGAGTTTCAAATTGGAAAACGATGGCAGAAAAACTTGGTTTGGTTGTAATAGCTGCAGGGATTACCGCTTTGCCATTTCTGACCCATTTCAAATCATTTGTTTCCGGAATTGCCGTCAATTGCCCACCGGCGTTTTTGGCAAACACAAAGATTGGCCCGCTCATTTTTGAGGGAACAGAGAAGTGTCAGCATTCGCCGATATGGATGATGTTGATTTTGTGGGGATTCTTTTTGTACTGCGGGTTTTGGCTCGTCGTGCGACTGACCACGGCTGAAAAGATGTTGCGTATTTTCTTTTTCTTTTCAATTGCACTTATTATTTTTCCTGAATTTTTTTATTTTAAGGATATCTACCCCATGCATTTTCGGAGCAATACCATGTTTAAGCTCGGATATCAGGCGTTCATTTTATTTTCCCTGGTTTCTGGGTATAGCATCGTCAGAATATTGTTTGGTGGGTCTTTGCGAATAAAAAAACTTCTTTTTGCCGTATTTTTATTGCCGCAGCTTTTTTTAGTGAGCATTTACCCCGTATTTGCCGTACGGTCGTACTTTGGAGAGTTAAAAAAGTATGAAGGATTAGACGGATTAGGGTGGATAAGAAGAGAATACCCATCTGATTTTGCAGCCATCAATTGGTTAAACAGTCAACCAACCCATGGAATACTCGTTGAAGCCGATGGAGATTCCTACACCGATTATGCGCGCTTCTCGACGTTTACCGGACATCCGACCATCGTTGGATGGGCAGTCCATGAGTGGCTCTGGCGGGGCAGTTATGATGTGGTAGCACCCAGGCGCGAGGAAGTACGGCAAATCTATGAGGAAACCGATGTGGAGCAAACAAAAAGTTTGCTTAATACATACCGTGTGCGCTATGTCGTGGTGGGAGCTCTTGAGCGGACAAAATTCAAGAATCTGCAGGAATGGAAACTTGCCGTGCTGGGCGCCAGGGTTTTCCAAAGCGGTGAGACGATTATTTATGGTATTGACAGATAGGGGAAAGCGTGGTGTAATATGAGGAATTGATTTGACCCTCTCGGTTTATCCATTCATGAAGTTGCCAAAGTAAGTGAATCTCCGACGAGCACTAAAATCGCCAGCTAATTTGTAGTTATTTTTATGGCTTTCCGCGCTACCACGAAAAAGTCTACGTCGAAAAAAACAGAAGTTCCCAAAGCCGCACGAGAGGAGGCTCCGTCAGTCGTTGAGGTTGAAGCAAGCGCATCAATTTCAGTTGACGATTTAGTCGGCGCAACCAAGCCAGACGTGGCACCCCCAGCTACGGCAAAAGCCGCCATGCACGAGGAAAAATTTCAAGAGCGACCATCGTATACCCCGGGTGGGTATAGGCCGCCTATGCGTTCAGGTCCGCCTCGCGGAGGCAGGTTTGGATACCGGCCTTCCTATGGCTATCGCAATGGCAATGGAAGTGGGAATAGTTCAAGTTATGACCGAGGCGAGGCCAGACCACCACGTTATGATCGGCCAGAGTCGGCTCCGCCCCGATATGGGTTTGATCGGCAGCCGCGACGGGAATTTACCGAAAACAGTTATGAGCAGGATGTTAATGTGCCGACAGAAACCGTCCGCGGGGTTTTGGACACCATGCCGGAAGGACACGGATTTTTGCGGCCCAAATACACGCCCAGTGAACGCGATATTTATATTTCCCAATCACAAATCCGCCGATTTCTCCTTCGAAACGGCGACATGGTGGAAGGCCAGGCCAGGCCGCCCAAAGAAAACGAGCGCTATTGGGGCCTCCTCAAAGTTGAAAAAATTGACGAGCTGCCGGCTGAAAGCATGGAAAAACGACCCAAATTTGAAGATCTCGTACCGGTCTACCCTAATGTCCAACTCCGGCTTGAAACCGAGAATCCGCCAGCTGGCGGACCGCTTTCTACCCGGATGATTGACTTGATTGCCCCTATCGGCTTTGGTCAGCGCGGACTGGTGGTTTCTCCTCCCAAGGCAGGAAAAACCACAATTCTCAAAGAACTTGCCGCCGGGGTGGCTGCTAACTATCCACAGGTTCACCTTATGGCCGCCCTCATCGGCGAGCGGCCCGAGGAAGTGACGGACATTTCCAGAAACGTTAAAGGAGAAGTTTTTGCCAGCAACTTTGACGAATCGCCGTCTGAACAAACGCGTATTGCAGAAGTAGCCCTCGACCGGGCCAAGCGATTGGTTGAATTGGGCCGTGATGTGGTGATTTTGCTTGACTCGATCACGCGACTGGCGCGAGCATACAACCTGGTCGTTAATCCTTCGGGTCGGACGTTAACCGGCGGTTTTGATCCGGCGGCTCTTTATCCTGCCAAACGGTTTTTGGGTGCGGCTCGATGTGTTGAGCTAGCCCAAGAAAATAAAAGTTTGGGAGACAAAATTGAGCGTGTCACGACGGGCGGGTCTTTGACGGTTATCGGAACCGCGTTGATTGAAACCGGCTCACGCATGGATGATCTTATCTACGAAGAATTTAAAGGAACCGGCAACATGGAGTTGACGCTCTCGCGCATTTTGCAGGAGCGGCGGATTTTTCCGGCCATTGATGTGGGTAAATCCGGCACGCGGCACGATGAGTTGTTGCTCGGGGAAGATGTGATGAAAAAGGTCACCACCCTCCGCCGCATGCTTTCACTTTTGTCTGATGAGGAGCGGACCATGATGCTCATCGAGCGGCTTGGGAAGACCAAGGCCAATATAGAATTCCTCGAGAGTTTGGCAAAAGGGTGAACTTCACATGCGACAACTCCTATCAGTATTTGCTGATGACCTCCGCGATTGGGCGCGCGGCTGGTATTACTACCTAGGTAAAAAAATCGGGCGTGGAGCCAAGCAATTTGAGGCACAGAAAGATCTACTTGTTGATATTTTGATAGCCAGACGGGGGATGTATCAGCGCCCATTTCTCCATTTGTCGTTGGCCGTGATTTTTTTGGTTGGGGTGGTTGCCGCGCCCATTATAGCTGACAGTTACCCCGGTGCCATACCCAAGAGTCTTGCCGATTACACGCCCTCTTCTGCAGTTGCCACTTCATTGGACATGGCAGCGTATGGGGTGCAAACAACCACATCAGAAAAACCGCGTGATCAAATTATCACCCATGCCGTCGTCGTTGGCGATACGTTATCTAAAATTGCCAAGAAGTATTCTATATCAGTAGATAGCATTAAGTGGCTCAATGATACAAAAGGAGATAGTTTGAGCATAGGACAAGAGGTAAAAATTCCTCCGGTTTCCGGTATTGTCCTTAAGGTAAAAGAAGGGGAAACGGTCTTTTCGATTGCCAAAAAATACAAAACCGATGCGCAAAAAATCGTCAACTTTCCGTTTAATGATTTTGTAGATTTGGATACGTTTGCACTTAATGTGGGTCAACAGTTGGTCGTCCCAGATGGCGTCATGCCGGAAGCCCCAGCCATCATCCGTGTTCTCCCGCCGATTACCGCCGGCGGCACTGGCCAGTTCCTTTGGCCTGCCGGCGGACTCATCACCCAGTACCCGGTCTGGTACCACAGGGCCATTGATATTGCCAACCCTGCCATGCCAGGCATTGCGGCAGCAGACGGCGGAACCGTTGTGCTTGTTGAATATCTGCGCTACGGCTACGGTCAGCACGTCATCGTCGGTCATGGAGATGGACTCCAAACGCTCTATGGCCACATGAGCGAGATTTATGTTAAAGCCGGGGATGCCGTCGCCCGCGGGCAAATCATCGGCCGGATGGGTTCAAGCGGCCGTTCGACCGGCACGCACTTGCACTTCGAGGTGAGAAAGAACGGGGTGATCGTTAACCCGTTACCGTTCCTCAAATAAACTCCGTTTGCTATAATCAGTAGCGTAGGGCCGGTAGCTCATTTGGTAGAGCACTGCATTCGCATTGCAGGGGTGGGGAGTTCGAATCTCCTCCGGTCCACGGGCCCGTAGCTCATTCGGCTAGAGCGTCGCTATGGCATAGCGAAGGTGGTCGGTTCGAATCCGATCGGGTCCACTTCATCCCGCCTAGCGGGATTCGGTACGAGGTTTTCTTCAAGATTTTTTCCCCGTAGATCTCCATCGGCCTGCTATACTATCCCCATGCGAAAATACTGGCAGATATATAAGATGAAAGTTGCTTCGTGCAACCCCCAAGGAGACGGCGAAGAGATGTAACGGATATTATTTCAGGGGCTTTTCGACCTGGATTCCGGCGACCTGGCCTGTGTTGAGCTGGGCGTTGATGTAGCTGCCGACGACGGCTCCCATGCCGAGCATCAAGGCAAACATCACCAGGAACATCCAGCCGCGGACGAGAACGAGATACTGGGGCTGTCCGGCAGCACGGGCACGGACGGCGTGGGATTTTCTGTGATGGACTCTTCTCGAGCGTCGTTTCATAGATCTTTATCCAGAATGACTGCTTTTTTAGCCGCTGTCAAGAGGGAGAGTGAGCGCTTAGGTTTGTAAACCAACATCTCAGTTGTCGTAGTTCTTTAACATCTCAATTGTCGCTGTAGGAAAACGGCGTACGCTCATCTCCAAGAAGGGAGGTGAGCAAA
>JAGVFE010000020.1 GCA_020057765.1 Candidatus Woesebacteria bacterium
AGAGAAGGCTAAATAGAATGCCTTGCCAACGCTCTGTCCGCGGCGGGGGCAACATTACGTACAAAAGCGAGGTGACCAAAAACCATGTGACAGTAGGGATAAGTGTATATGCCCAAGCAAGTCCAAGTCTTCCCAACTCCCCTTTTCCACCGACCAGCTTGCCCACAAACCAAAAAAGTCCAACGGCAAAAAGAAATGTTGCGCCGGTTGCCGATGCAAGAACAACAAAGTGTTTGGTCAGGAGAAATGGCCGGAATGCCGCGGTTTTGACGAGACTTGCCAGAGCAAAATAGATGGCAAGAAGTGTGGCAATATACGGCAATTCCCAAAGCGTCCCTTCGCGCATTATGCGCCGGTACGTTTCATATGGGCGAGTCATCATCCCTACGACGGTTCGACTAAATTGCACGCCGGCAAGCAACAGGTGATCAATCATAAGTTTTCATTGTCATTCCGGCCACCGAGCCGGAATCTATTGCTGAAAAAGATGGATCCCGGGTCACACGTTCGCTTCGCTCAGTGCAAGTGCCCGGGATGACACCCTAATCAATTAGTCGTAAGAGGGGGATTAAAACCCTCGCTGGAGGAGAGAAACGAGGAAGGTGATGGTTGAACCGATGAAAAAATACAGGCCAAAAACCAAAAACCCTGCGCCAAGAACCAAAAAAGGCCATGGCATCACTTTCAAGTGTTTCACGAATCTTTTATAGATGGGTGTGAAAGGACCCAATCGTTGCGGAGGCAGATCCATGACTTCCTCCCATCGAGCAACAAATTTTTGATATGTTGTATTTGTCATATTTTATCTGTCATTCCGGCCACCGAGCCGGAATCTATTTTTGAAAAGTCTGGATGCCGGATCAAGTCCGGCATGACAAAAAACCTAAATCGACAGAAATGCCTCAACGAATGCTTTTCGCGCACGAAATAGCTGCGATTCAACGCTTTTAAGCGTGGTTGCAAGCTGCCGGGCAATTTCAGCAGCCGAAAAATTCTCCAGGTAGCGAAGCTTGAGTACTTGACGATATTGTGGAATCAAACGAGTTAAAACGGCACGGACTTTTTCTTTGACAAGTGTTGCGTCAAGGACTTCTTCTGGATTTAAAATAGGAGAGACGAGTGCTTCAAGGTTCGGGATTTTCGAAAACACCGTGTGGAGAATTTTTTTGCGCCGGTAGTAATCAATAATTTTATGACTGCAGATGGCAAAAAGAAAGGTTTCGATAGATGACTTGCCGGTGTAGTCGCGGATTGCCTCAAGAAACGCAAACAGCGTGTCCTGCAACACCTCTTCGGCATCTTTGTGGTTGGCTATTTTGGTATGGATCCGGCGGGCAAGTTTGGGGGCGTAGGTATGATAAAAAATGTGGAGCGCTCTCCTGTTGCGTTGCAGTATTTGCTCAATGATGGTTTGTTCTGTCATGTCCGCTTGTCATTCCGGACTTGATCCGGAATCCATCTTATTAGGGAATGGATCCCGGCTCGGGGGCCGGGATGACAACATGAAGAGAACTATATCAGGTAGTGCGCTCGATGACAAATCGGGCAAGATCGGCCAGAGAGGTTTTTGTCTCCTGCGGAGCATCAAGCAGATCAAGTGCATCTTGCGCTTCTTTTTGCAACGGCAGAATCTTTTGATCAAATTCTTTTTGTGTTATTTCTTTGTCCATCAAATCGTCTTTGAGCTGATACAGCTTCCCCACCGGAACACCGAAATCTGCAAGGCCATTTAGGTGATCTTGATCGGCACCGGCCAGGACTGCGCCAATTTGAAGCGGCCGAACGACGCTATACCAGGCAGTTTTGAGTTCATTAATTTTGTCCTGCGCAATGTTTTTGTATCCAGATTGATGCATTACATCCAGCGCCTGGCCGAAGGCTACTTCTTCTTTCATTGTGCTAAACAATCGGATTGCCTTCTCGTGATGCGTTTTGTTCATTAACTCATCTGCCCACACGAGTGCTAAATCTCCAGCCAAAATTGCCAAGCTGATGCCAACCTGCACATGCACCGTCGGACCTCCGCGCCTTTGGTCATCTTCATCCATAATGTCGTCGTGGATAAGCGCAAACGAGTGAAAAAGTTCAACGGCAAGCATGGCAGAAAGCAATGTGTGCGGAATTCTTGTTTTTTTCCCATACCCTAATCCCACGAGATACGGCCGCATGCGTTTTGACGGCCGGAGGGTTAAATCGGCAATCTGTTCAACGAGAGGGAGACAGGAAGGGTCGATCGCCTGTGCTGCCTTTTTCTTATTTTTAAAAAAAGAAACAAGTTGCTCTTCTAAAGACAACATGGAAGAAGTATACTACACTCAAGTTATGGAAACAGTAAACGCAGTTGACATTGGCAGTCTCGTAGGCCAATCCATCGGCATTAATTCTTTTGGTCAATTAGTTTCCTCTGTAGTCAAAAACTCCTTTGTTCTGGCCGGGGTCATCAGTTTTATTTTGCTCGTCGTGGGGGCTTTCGGTATAATAACAGGAGCAGGAGGCGGCGACACAAAAAAAATGGAGAGTGCCAAAAATACCATCACCGCCGCAGTATTGGGTCTCGTTGTTGTGGTTGGATCAGTATTTATTGTAAAAGCAATAAGTGTCATAACTGGAGTTGACATATTGTCTCCAAAATTTTAATTATATGGATGTCGTTTTTGCTCAAGAAGTCGTTGGTCGCATCAATGTCGGTAACGTTATTCCGGGTGTCTATCAGACAACGGGCGGATTTGGCATATTTATAAGCAACATACTGCGGCTCGTGTTTGTTGCCGCCGGTGTGTGGGCGTTTGTCAACGTCATTATTGGCGGATTTCAGTTTATCAGTGCCGGCGGAGATTCCAAGGCGGTTTCGGCCGCATGGAATAGAATCTGGCAGTCTCTCTTGGGACTGATCATTGTTGTTGGTTCCTTTGCCATCATTACTATGGCAAGTTATATCATTTTTGGAAAAGGAGACGCTATTTTAAACCCTCAACTCTATGGACCGGGGAATTAATCTATGAAAATTTTTGCAGCAGAGTCTCTTGGACAAATCGGGGGAACGGGTCTTGGCCCGTTCAGTAATCTCGGCAGCGCCGGAGCCGCTACCAATGCATTTACCAAAGTCGTCTCCGGCATCATCGGCGTCATCACGATTGCAGCAAGCATCTGGTTCATGTTTCAACTCCTTGTTGGGGGTCTCAATTGGCTCTCTTCCGGCGGCGAAAAGGCCAAGCTTACTGAGGCCCGCGACCGGATCACCAATGCATTCGTCGGGCTCATCATTGTGGTTGCCGCATGGGGCATCATCGCCTTAACCGGACAATTCCTGGGTGGATTTGATATTCTCAATCCGGAATCGCTCCTGGGAAAAATTCGTTTCTAATATGAACCGCGCCCTTGCACAA
>JAGVFE010000135.1 GCA_020057765.1 Candidatus Woesebacteria bacterium
AGGCACACAATTATCAAACGCCTGCAAACATGTATTTCAAAAGGAGGAATGGATCTTAACTTGACCGTTTTACTGTCTTGACAATGGGGTACACCTTAGATTACCAGAAAACTTAAGACAGAATATTGTTTTTGAAATGATGGATCCATCAACCATGTCACAGTTAGAAGATGCATGGATGGATGCAGGAAACGGGCTTCTCTTACCAAATTATTTTGCTCGTACAGACGTAAAAACCGTTGGGGGCCACGTTGCCAACGTTGGTCACAATGTCCCGAACAACCAGCGTAGTGTCACTGACTGGAATCGCGACTACGGCCTTGACCTTGTCTTCGGCGTTCTCGTGGGAGTGCTTCCTCAGAAATTGGCAGCTTGAGTTTTCGGTTCTTTTGGGTTTTTGATTTTTGGGATTCAAAATTTTCTCCCCGTACCCCTTGTAAAAATTTCACATTTTCTCTATACTCAGGTTAAATTAGGCAGTGAGTCCCGATGTCACAATCGTGACCGCCTACTTCTTAGGATTTTCAATAGTCAGAGTTCTGTTATCCAAGTGGTACAGAAGCGTACTTAAAGAATTATTCCTAGACACTCCGAGCCTTTCTCTTTTCGTTCAAAACTTTGAACAGAATGAAATTCAGTAGCAATCCGCAAACTGCCGGAAAGTTACAGTGGGATTAATGATAGACGGAGAAAGGTTCAAGAAACGTTGAGGGCAACGTTGCCAATGTTGGTCACAATGACCCGAACAACCAGCGTAATGTCAATGACTGGAATCGCGACAACGGCAATGACAATGTCTTCGGCGTTCTCGTGATAGTTTCTAGGAGGAAAATAGAGTTTAAGGTGAGTTTTGCTTGGTGGAACGAATCCATCCACCAAGCATCTTGCCTATTTCCTGAAGTATTGCTTGCGTACACCTGGATCGAACACCTGGCAGGTGGACTAGATTGGCACCTGTCTCACCATTACGCTTTTGGCTCATAATTTTGCAATTTTGGATTCTAATTCTTTCGCTTTGGTAATAAAATATTGAAGAGGCGATTGTTTGCCAGCAAACCAAGAATGTTCCTTTTGGATGAATTTAGGATTGACCTGGCCATACGATGAGCTTCAAAAACGATTTTCTTTGTGGATCAAGAGAAAGCTTGCTCCAGAATTTTCTGACCAGCTTCAGATTCAGCTTTTCTCCGTTGAGGCCAAAAACTGATCATCCATCTGGCAGGTGAACTAGATAGGCACCTATTCTTCTTCTCTTTATTTTACCGTCACGCTTTTGGCTAAGTTTCGCGGCTTATCCGGATCGGTGCCGCGGCCGATTCCCAGATAATAGCCTAAAAGTTGCCCGACGATGACAGCCGGGATAATGGTTAAAGGTCCTGCGTCCGGGATGGGTACATGAACATCAAATTCCGCTGATGGAAACGGAGCAACCCCGATGATTTTTCCACCCCGTGCTTTTAACTCAGCTGCACTGGATAACAACTCCAATTTGGAATTCTCTTGGGTGGCAATGACAAAACAAGGTGTGCCTTTTTGGATGAGCGTGATGACTCCGTGCTTGAGCTCTCCTGCGGCAAATGGTTCGGCGTGGATGTAACTTGTCTCTTTTATTTTTAGCGCAAACTCCAAGCCAGCCGGATACCCGGTGTGCTTACCGATGACGTACATATCTGTGTGGTCCACCAGATCTTTGGCAAGTTTGATAATTTTTTCGCAAAGAGTATCCGTCAGCCATGTTTCCAAAACCCGTCCGAGTGTAGTGATCTCAGATGCAGCCTTTGGTAATGTTCCTGTAACTGCTTGGCTTACCAAATATAGTGTGGAGAGCTGGGATGTAAACGCTTTTGTGGAAACCACTGCTATTTCAGGACCGGCACCAACCGGTATGACTGCATCAGATAGCCGTTCAAGCGTAGATCCGCGGGCGTTTACTACCGCAACGATGTAGGCACCGTTTTGTTTGGCTTTTTTTGTAGCAATCAATGTATCTGCAGTTTCTCCGCTTTGGGATATGGCAAAGAGAACGGTTTTTTTATCGGAAAATTTTGCAAACGGTGCAAATTCATACGCACCGTACGATTGCACCTCCAATCCAATGTCAGCAAAAAAGTATTTTGCTGCAAGGGCACAGTACGAGGCGGTTCCGCAGGCAGTCAAGACGACCCGATTTCCTTTTTGTATTTGTTTGGCGACGGCAGAGATGACGTCATTATTGACCTGAGCAGTTTTTGGAACCGTACGCACCTGCTCCATGATTTCTTTTATCATAAAGTGCGGATAGCCTCCCTTCTCTGCATCTTCCAGTTTCCAATCCAATGTTTGGGTACTCATCGGTTTGGTTTTTATTGTCCGTATATCAAAAAGTTTTATGCCCTGGTTGGATAAAACTACCGCCTCTCCATCCGATAGAAAATGAACGGTAGATGTATACCGTAGAAATGCCGGCACATCCGATGCTAAAAAGAAACTTTCGTCTCCGATACCGGCTACAAGCGGGGAGCCGTTTCTACAGGCAACAATGGTTTTTGTTTTTGCATCCAAAACCACGATTGCGTTGGAGCCTGCAAGTTGGGAAAAAACCTCCAACACTGCCTGGACAGTTGGTTTGTTTTTGACAGCATCCTCTATAGAGTGGGCGATAACCTCCGTGTCAGTTTCCGAATGAAACACATGATGTTTTTTTATGAGGTTTTGTTTCAGTTCCTGGTAGTTTTCCACGATACCGTTGTGGATGACGACAAAACGTCCCGTGCAGTCCAGATGCGGGTGGGCGTTTTGGTCCGTGACTCCTCCGTGGGTTGCCCATCGGGTGTGGCCGATTGCAATCGTGCCATTGGGAAGACCTGTTGTGGCGCCACCAATTTTACCAACGTGTTTTTCTATTGCCACCGATGCGCCCTTTTCCGTGACCACGGCCACCCCCCAAGAGTCATACCCCCGATATTCGAGCTTCTTGAGACCTTCAAGAGTCGTTTGCGCGGCACGATGGGTCTTATCGTTAACAATGGCAAATATTCCACACATACGGAAGACTTCAATACTAAAGAAGATCGCAACCGCTTGTCAAATTTTGTATATCTGTGATACAACAGCGTTGGATGCGACAGCATATGTATCTATCGGTGATGGGAACTCTCGGCAGCGGCAAGACGACAGCCGCTAAGCTCCTGGCCAGGGAACTCAAGTATCATCTTCTGGAAGAAAACTTTGGAGACAATGCATTTCTTCCTCGTTTCTATCAGGATATGAAACGATGGGCATTTCACTCACAAACGTTTTATCTGATGGAGAAGATTACGCAAATGCTCGCAACCCCTACGCTGTTAGAAAAACGATCCGTTATTCAAGACACCCCCATCCAACAAGACGCATTCTCCTATGCGAAGGCTCAGCATGTGTTAGGGAACATGGATGACGCCGAGTGGAGACTTTATCAGAAGATATATAAATCGTTTGAGCCGTATTTTCCAAAACCAAACCTCATTGTCTATATCGAAACCTCCGTGTCTGTTATTATGGATCGGATTAAAAAACGAGGACGGGACTATGAACAGGCTATCCCGTTAAGCTATATAGAACTATTGGATATGCTCAATCACACGTGGCTTTCAGAAAACAAATCTATCCCCGTGTTTGTTATAGAAACCGACGGACTCAATATCGTGACCAACAAAAAAGCACAAAGAGAACTTGTAGAACAAGTTCGGAAATATGTTGTCTGATATCAAGATTCTCATCTGGGATTTTGACGGAACGCTGTACCGGCCCAATCCGGATTTGTGGCATGACGTACGGAAGGGAGAGTACCAGACGATTGCAAACCACACCGGCTGGTCGCGCGAAAAAACCGTTGAGGAGTTTGCAAAACTGTATAAAACAGTCTACGACAGCGCCACCGAATCGACTGCGGTACTAAGCGGCATTTCTATAGCCGAAGCAGCTGTTGAAATGGAGCGGTACTTTGATCGCCGGAAGTACCTCACGCGTGATGTTAAACTCATTGCATTGTTTCAGAAGTTGAAAAACTTCCGCCATTTTATTCTTGCCAACGGCGTCATTGCGCGCCACAAGGAAACGCTCGAAGTCCTAGGCGTGTCGCCGGATATATTTGAGGAAATGGTAACGAGCCAAACCGTGGGGTTTACCAAGCCGCATGAGGCGGGATTTCGCTACATCCTTGCAAAAACCTGCCTGCCGCCGGAGGTTCACCTCATGATCGGTGACCGTGAAGCCGTCGACCTGGTTCCGGCCAAAAAACTCGGGATGAAAACGTGTCTGGTCTGGGCAGAGACACCATCGAACATAGCCGATATCACGCTCCCAACCGTCTATGAGGTGGCAACAATCCTAGTATGAAACGCGGCAAACTCATTGTCTTTGAAGGCATCAGCGGCACGGGCAAAGAGACCCAGGCGAAGCTGCTGCAGGAATATCTTGTGAGTCGCGGCATCAACAGCCAGATAGTCTATCACCCATCGACGGATCTCAAGGATATCTTGTCAATATGGAGGAGTGAGCGCAACATACATGCGCTGACAGAAATCTACCTTTTGCTTGCAGATCGCTCCAGTTGTGTGAATCAGACGATTATCCCGGCATTGGAACGTGGCGAATGGGTGATTAGTTTGCGCAGCTGGATCAGTGCGCTCGTTTACCAGGGGGAAACCCAAGAGTTTCGCCGGATGATACGGGAGGAGTTTGGACGATTTGAACCGAAACCTGATTATCTGTTTTACTTTGATATCGATCCGACAATCGCTTACGATCGCGCACGTGACCGTCACAATCGCACCGGCGAGCCGATGGGAAAATTTGAAACACCAGAAAATCTCACAGATATGCGCAGCCGTTATTTAACCGTCATGAAGTCAATGCCGCACAGCACGGTCAATGCATTAGCAGTCATTGACGAGATACACAGAAAGATTATAAAATTTTTCTGAATCCAATGACCAAGAAACACACCAAGCCATCTCGGGGCAAGCTCACCGTCATCGCCGGCCCCATGTTTGCCGGGAAAACCACAAAGCTCCTCACGCTATTCAGTGTGTTATCCAACCTCGGGTACAGTATTTTGTGTTTTAAGGCTGAAGCCGAAAGCAACGGCGGCATGGGACACACAAGATCGCATGACGAACGGCCTCTCCCGGTCATCTACATTCGTATGAACGAACCAGAAAAAATATTACAATACGTCGGCCGTGACGGAATAAAAAAAGTTATCATTGACAATATCAATTTTTTTCCAAAGGACCGCTTTATCAGTGTTGTCAAATCTCTTCTTCATCGGGGAATTGACGTTTATTTGAACGGGCTTATTTATGATTACCGAAAACAGGAATTTGGCGCGACAAAGTCACTTATGAAGATGGCAGATGAATGTATCGAGCAATTTAGTATCTGCGTCAAATGTGGCGCAAAAGCCGCGCACACGGAACGCGTAAGCGGCGGAACAGAGCTAACTATCGGGACAACCGGAAAGATAAAAGCGGAATACATTGCTGTCTGTTCCGACTGCCACCAAGAACATAAAGGATGATTGACTCTGTATTTGTTATAGGAAAACCAGGATCCGGTAAGACTGAAATGGTTCGTTTTCAAACGAGTCTTCTGACTGCAGACGGATTTGTAGTCGATACCCTTTCTGATAGATTATGGTTAGAAGAAGCTGTGCTTTTAGACACGAAGGATGGGTCTGTTGAGCCAGAGACAGGGATCCGTATCGGTCCGCATAGTAAATTATTAAAAGACGGCGCAGCCGGACATAGAAAAATTCACGTACTTGATGGCATTCTGCTCAATCGTGTTCATGACGCAATGGTTGAGTATATCAATGAGAGACGACAGCCGGGTACTATTGTAATAGCAGAATATGCAATTGGTCCTGATATTTCATTTGGCCCCGAGAAAGAACCATTACTTCAAAGCTGCACTCAGATGATTGAACGTTTTAAACGATATCTGGTAAAAGATCATGTTTTAGTCATTGATGTAGAAGCGCCGGTCGTTGCGCGTACGGTACGGGAATCACTTCGTCCTGACGCAATGGATCCGGAAACGTTTCGAATATATTTTCCAGACGGGGGAGAGATGACCGATGACGGTGTCTCATTATTAGGACCACATTACTTGCGAATTGAAAATGGACACAGTGATTTTGAAAGATTTCATAGAGAAGCTACGGAAACGTATCAACGATTTGTTTTTCCTAACATACGATCAGAGGGATTACTAATTGGGCATTTCCGCTAATACCCCACATTTGTAGTATACTTCTCCTATTCTTTTTAAAAATGAACCTTCGTGCCGCTGATCCGGACATAGCAGAGAGCATCGCAACAGAATCCCGCCGCCAGAGGGAGGTCCTTGAGATGATCCCGTCGGAAAACTATGCCTCAAAAGCCGTCCGGGAGGCCGTCGGGTCGGTCCTGACCAATAAATATTCGGAAGGATATGCCAATAAACGGTATTATCAGGGGAACCGCT
Organism: Candidatus Woesebacteria bacterium; assembly: GCA_020057765.1. Classification (GTDB taxonomy): domain Bacteria; phylum Patescibacteriota; class Microgenomatia; order UBA10105; family UBA927; genus JAGVFE01. The sequence continues at coordinate 6,487 of JAGVFE010000135.1, forward strand.
ATGTTGATGAAATAGAAAAAATCGCCATCGAGCGGGCAAAGAAACTTTTCGGCGTTCCGCACGCCAACGTCCAGCCGTACTCCGGCTCTCCGGCAAACGCCGCAGTCTATTTTGCATTGCTTCAAGCAGGCGATACCATAATGGGTTTGAAATTATCCGGTGGCGGTCATCTTACCCACGGGCATCCCGACGTGACGTTTTCCGGAAAATATTTTCGTTCGGTACAGTATGACGTGGAAGCCGACGGCATAATAGATATCGAAAAAGTTGCCGAGCTTGCGAGAAAAGAAAAGCCCAAGATTATCGTCGTTGGCACCACGGCATATCCTCGCATATTCGATTGGGAAAAGTGGAAAAACATTGCGGATTCAGTTGACGCGTTTTTATTGGCAGATATTTCACACATCGCCGGATTGATTGTTGGCGGCGTGCATCCGTCCCCGGTGCCGTTTGCAGATGTCATCATGACCACGACCCACAAAACTCTCCGCGGTCCGCGGGGGGCAATGCTGTTAATCACCGACCAAGGACTAGCCAAAGATCCGGATATGGCAACCAAAATAGATAGAGCAGTATTCCCTGGTCTCCAAGGGGGACCACATGATAACGTGACGGCGGCAATCGCAGTTTGCCTGCATGAAGCCGCGCAACCGGCGTTCAAACACTACGCCAAGCAAGTCGTAAACAATGCCAAAGTCCTCGCTGATACGCTCTTAGAACAGGGTCTCACCCTGTCAACCGGCGGTACGGACAATCACCTCATGGTCGTGGACTTGCGGCCGCAAAAAGTGATCGGCAATATCGTAGCCGAAGCCCTTGAGGCTGCCAACATCGTCGTCAACAGGAACAGCGTCCCGCATGATCTCAACCCACCGTTTTATCCCTCCGGCATCCGCCTTGGCACACCGGCCATCACCACCCGCGGCATGAAAGAAAAGGAGATGAAAACAATAGGAGAATGGATCGTCTCGGTGATCCATGAAGTTTCCCATTATCGTCTACCAGAGAGCAAAGAGGAATGGGGTACATTTTTGAAAAAAATTCGTTTGGACATGGAGAATAACCCGCAATTGCAATCCGTCGCCCACTCTGTTACACTTTTAACCAAGAAGTTTCCCGTTCCATAAGGAACAAATTCTCACACGCAGCAGTATCTTCTGCATCAAATCGATGAACGACATTACCCTCCAACAACTTCTCGAAGCCGGCTGTCACTTTGGCCACAAGGCAGAGCGGTGGCATCCGAAGGCTGGTGGCTACATCTATACCAAAAAAGACGGCATCCACATCATTGATTTGGCCAAAACCAAAGCTGGACTGGATCTA
>JAGVFE010000128.1 GCA_020057765.1 Candidatus Woesebacteria bacterium
ATATCGATGAAATGCCAACAATTGGAGAGCATTCAGATCATCCTCGGTTCCACTGAGCAGTTGGCAATTGTTTGTTGCGGCAAACAGAAGCAATGGGTCGGCATGCGTGAGATCTACGAGATCTATGCGGTCGCTGTCGAAAGATTCAATTAGGTCACTGACGAGATCTCCATACCGGAAAGCTGGTTTTTTTTGATCGCGTAGCACTGCAATGTCAATATCGCTCTCCGGGTGCACCAATGTACCGACGTGCGAGCCGTGAAGTAGGATCAGACGCAGATAGTATTTTTTTCGGAGCACATCAAGTGCCGCCTTTTTAGGAAGAGTCAGGTTTGTGTCCATATAGACGTATTCTAGCACAACCGTTTTGCATCGCAGGCGCATGGCGGTATAATCGCGGCTTTTAACCGACGCGCTGGTGGAGAAGAGAGAATCTTCACAAAAAATGAGTCCTAGAATTCTACGCTTACATCAGGCACAGCAGTAATCTCATGCCAGTCGGTTGGTTCTCCTCGAAAAAATGCGTAGCTTGCGATGGCGACGGCGTTGTCGGTGCAAAGCTGCGCCGGAGGTACATGAATTGAGAATTGGGAATGAAGAATTGAGAATTTTTCGCGGAGGCGGGAATTTGCGGCAACGCCGCCGGAGAGGAGAATTGACTTTGCTTGATGTTTTTGTGCAGCGCGAAGCGTTTTTTTGACTAAAACGTCGGTAATTGCCTCTTGAATCTCGTAAGCAAATCCATTGATCAATGCTTCATCGTGTTGTTCATATTTTTTCCACTCCCGAAGCACTGCAGTTTTTAATCCTGAAAAGGAAAAATTGAACGAATCATCAAGCATCGGCCGTGGTAATTTCACTTTGCACTTTGCACTTGGCACTTTGCACTTTTTTGCTGCTTCCTCAATTGCAACTCCTCCCCGGTTTTCAAAACCCAACAGCCGTGCGGTTTTATCAAAACATTCTCCTGCCGCATCATCGAGCGTTCCGCCGAGCCAGGTCAATTCCTTAACTGACTTCATTAAGTAAAGTTCTGTGTGACCGCCGGAGACCACGAGAGAGATGGCGGGGAAACCAATAAGGTTGTCCCTCGACTGCGCTCGGGACGAATTTTCACGATTAGAATCGAGAAAATTCGCATACATGTGGGCCAGGACATGATCGACGGGGATGATCGGCTTGCCGGTTGCGAATGCGATGGTTTTGGCGGTTTCAACACCGATGAGGAGTGAGCCGACGAGGCCGGGGCCAATGGCGACGGCGATAGCATCCACAGTCGTCAAAGATGGACACGCCTCGGTAAGGACGGGAATGACACACCGGAGTTGTTCACGCGCGGCTATCTCCGGTACGATGCCGCCATATTTTTTATGCATCTCAGCGGACGAAGCAATGACGTTGCTGATTATCTTCGTCCCATTTTCGACAACCGCCGCCGCCGTCTCATCGCAGCTTGTCTCTATTGCGAGAATTTTCATGAGGTAATTCTACTCAAGCCCAAGAAGTTTGGCTAATTGCGAGGTAGAGGGAGTATGAATTTTGGGGATAATGACAATTTGGGCAGAGACAAGGCGAGCATGGTGTTGTTTTTTGTCATGCATCGGATCGCCTTGGGTGACGGCAAGCACATGCGGTAAAACCTTCTTGACGAGACTGCTGTACTCTTCATCGGTTTTCATCGGAGGAAGCATGATGACTTCATCAACAAAAGAAAGTGCCTCCAACATGGCCTTGCGTTGTGCCTGTGAGTGAATGGGTCGACTTTCCCCTTTCACTTTTCTCACGTTTTCGTCCGATTCAAGTGCCACCACCAACCAGTCGCCCAGCGCTTTTGCCTGCCGCAAAAATTCCGTGTGACCGAAATGGAGAAAATCAAAACAACCGCCGACGAGAATTTTTTTCATATTATTGGGCTGTTCCGCGCAAAAACACCGCTGCCCAGGGACGATAGATTGATGCAAAGATTTTATCCTGGAGCACTTCACCGCTTCGAGTCACACGGTATTGAAACGAAGCTCGAGTCCCAGCGGCAGCAAAGTCAACTTGCTTGGTGGTTCCGATTTTCATGGTTGGATCGTCTTGATAGACGGTTGGCGGCGGGGCTGTTTGCCCCCAGACTTTGTGATCGAGAATTTCTGCACGCCTACCGTCGCGTGTCCCGTACAATTCAAACGTCAGCGTCAGATTTTTGGTATCTGTTTTGGTTTGAATCAAAATATAGCCTGGCGTGTCATTTTTGAACTTCAAGTCGACGGACGGGGCAAAAACCGTCGCATCCAGTCCGGGCTTGTAGTTTGCCTGTTCATAATACGGTACCCGGTAGGCGTGTTCCTTGCGTGCTTCAATCGGCAATCCGGCATTGAGCACTGCGCGAAAGAGCGTCGTTGAAACTTGGCACACCCCGCCGCCGTCGCCTAAGACAGTGCGGCCATCTTTTATAATGTATGCCGGTTGAAATCCGGTGAGGGCGGAAACGTCACCCAATACTTCATTAAAGGAAAACGTATCACCTGGTTTTATAAGCACACCGTTGATACGAGCAGCGGCCAATGTCACATTGTGAATCCGGCCGGGGATCGAGTGGGCAAACTCTGAGTATCCGGTGCCGATGAGTTCTTTAATGCCCAAACTGTTGACGCCTTCGGTGGTAAAGGTTGGTTTGTCGACAATGATTGAAGCGGAAATGGTGATATTTTTCTCCGTGTTATAAGGTATTGCCGTCATCGACTCTCGGAATTTTTCTTTGATTGCCGGGATATTGACGTGGCGGCCGTTACGGGAAGGCCGGAATGCCGAAACTCTGCCGTTGGCAAAGGTAAACAGCGCATCCTGCACCGGAAGGTTAATGTGCTCGGCCAGATTGTTGAGCACATCATCAAGCGTTTCTTCGTCCCACCGAAACAGCGGAGAAAGGTTGGTGACAGAGGGAGCAAATTTGGCATAAAAATCAGCAAAGACATGTCCGGATCGGCCTACTGCCATGGCCTGGGTGGCAGAAAGTGTTGCATCGTAGCCCAGAGCAAGCTCTGCTCCGGAAACCGTTGCTACCTGACTGTTGAACGTAAAGGTAAACGTAGTACTGGTGAATGGTTCGTTTTTGGAAAGCCAAAGATTGGCGACTTCCTCTTTTGTTTTTCCGCTCACGGCAACATCGGCCACAGTTACATGCGGATAGATGCGATTGCGATATTTTTGTTCAAAAAGATGTAGAGCTAAAGTGATCAAAAAAATCAGGAATAGGCCTCCGCACGTGAGGCCAATCATGATGTCAGCAATGATCTTCTTGTTCTCTCTGTTGCGCATGGTATTATAATTATACATTCCTTTCTCTATGAATGATCAAAATCCTGTCCAACCATCTCCACCAAACGACAGCCCTCCGGCTCCGCCCCCCTCTCCATTTTCCGGCATTACCATAGATTTGCCTCAAGTGTCTTCTGCTCCGCCTCAGCCGGATACCTATGTAGTTCCTGCGGCCGGGACAGAGCCGCCGCCCACACAGCCGAACTCATCGCAGCCGGAAAATCCGTTCATCCCGCAGGGGGCTGCACCCGTTTCTGCTCCACCGGCTCCTGGCGGCGGCAGATCTATAGTTCGGCGATTGCTGATGATCGTGGTGTTTTTGCTTTTGGCAGGGGCCGTCTTTGCCGGGGCTCGCTTTGTTTTGGGTTTGATGACGGGAGCAAAAGAAGTGACCATTTCCTACTGGGGGTTGTGGGAAAACGAGAGCATAATCGCCCCAGTGATTGCTGCCTTTGAAGCGACTCACCCGAAAATAAAAGTAGAATACGTCAAACAATCGCCCAAGCAATATCGAGAGCGGTTGCAGGCAGCCATCACCCGCGGCGATGGCCCGGATGTGTTCCGGTTCCACAATACCTGGGTACCCATGCTCAAAAATGAGTTGGCGCTGGTGCCCAAAGCCACGATGACGCCGGCAGAATTTTCCAGCGCCTTTTATCCGATTGCCTCAGCCAGCCTAGTGGCCGGCTCATCCATTTTTGGCATACCGTTAGAGATGGAAGGGCTCGGTCTTTTTTACAATGAAGATCTTTTTGCCGCCGCCGGCGTCAAAGCGCCCACGACGTGGGAAGAAGTCCTCAGTGTCGTACCAAAATTGACGGTGAGAATAGGGGACACCATCACCACGTCAGCCATAGCGCTTGGCACGTGGGGAAACGTAGAAGCGGCAAGCGATATTGTGGCCATCATGATGCTCCAAAACGGCGCTAATCTGATAACCCCAACGGGCAAAGAAGCGGAAGAGACCCTAGTGTTTTACAAAAAGTTTGCCACTCCGGCAGACCCGGTTTATACGTGGAACGATACGTTGGATAATTCCGTGTATGCATTTGCCACCGGGAAAGTGGCCATGATTTTAGCTCCCTCCTGGAGGGCATTTGACATAAAACAAATTAACCCGAATCTTCGTTTTAAGATTGCTCCTATTCCGCAGCTGCCCGGCTCAACCGTAAGCTGGGCGTCGTTTTGGGTGGAAGGAGTATCAGTCAAATCCAAGTATCCCGAACAAGTCTGGGAATTTGTCAAATACCTAACGAGCAAAGAAGGGGCCACGAAACTGTATACTGAATCATCCAAGGTTCGGCTTTTCGGTGAGCCATACGCGCGGGTGGAGCTTGCGTCCACCATTGCCGATGATCCGTATGCGGGCGCATTTATCAAACAAGCCCAAAATGCCAAAACGTTCCCTTTGGCTTCGCGTACGTTTGACAATGGGCTCAATGACAAGCTCATCAAATATCTCGAAGATGCCGTCAACGGACTAACTGCCGGCTCGGCCCCCACGGCGGTACTTCAGACGATGGCCGCCGGATTTGCCCAAGTACTTTCTC
>JAGVFE010000019.1 GCA_020057765.1 Candidatus Woesebacteria bacterium
AGACAAGCATCCTTCGAGTTTATTATCCCGTTCCGGTACGCCATCGGTAACGTCTTTGGAGCGTCGTATGATTTCGGGATTGACAAAAACCCGGATTGGGGAATTCTCGGTTGGTCGGCTGATGAATATGCGGTAGCTTTCTCCTATTTGCGGTGCGGCAAGGCCGACACCTTTTGGATTGGTGGTAGCCAAAAGGGTGTCGGTCATTTCTTTGACGAGCTTGGCCAGCCGTTTATCAAAAAAATCCACGGTCTGGGCGGGGGTCGAAAGGACTGGGTTGGGGACTTTAACAATGGGTTTCATTGCTTGATCCTTTCAATAAAGTCTTTATCTCCTGGGTCGACTTTCGTCAGATAGTTTTGCAAAATCTCGCGGGCTTTTTGCGGTTGTTTGGTTTCTGTATAAAATACCCACAGGGCGTAGTAGGCATCCCGATAGTTGGCTTTGAGCGAAATAGTTTTTTCCAACAATTCAATGGATTTTTTATTGTCTTCTTGTCGTCCATATAAAATTGCCAGGTTATAGAAAACTTTCGGGTCAGTCGGAGCCAACGATCCGGCTTTCTCCAGCGCCTCAATGGCTGCTTTGTTCCACTGGGGATCAAGATTGGAGTAGGAATAGAAAATCTTCGTTCTCGTTTTCCAAAAGTTAACATTTTGGGGACTTGTTGCCAGCGCTTTATCATTTTCTGTCAAACTTTGGCGCAGGAGCTCGTCGGTCTGGGCCAGGCCAGCCAGGGCTGCGGCATATTCGTCATGGTAGAGTGGTTCGATTGGATTGAGATCAACAGCTTTTTTTAACAACGGAATTGCACTGGAAAATTCACCTGCATGGCTAAAGCGGTAGCCGGAAGCAAATTGGGTGTCGGCGTACCAATGGATGGCAAGCAACGCAAGGAGCAGGAGTTGTGATAGAAAAATAGGAAACACGGGGAATTTTATTGTACGGCGTATCATTTTTGGCTTATCGCTTATCACAAAGATCATTGCCGGAAAAAGAAAGAGAAAAAGGTTTGTCACCACGACGGAAAAGCCAAAAAAATTGGTGACCAAAATCGAAACCCAACCTGCAAACAGCGCGAGGCAAATTTGAAATTTGAAAATTGAAAATTTGAGAAACCATATGATAAAAGCTCCTATAAATAATAGATAACTCCCCAGTCCCAGCAGCCCCGTGGTAGCCAGATAATTGAGATACTCATTGTGCGCTTTGTTGTAGAGGAAGTCCCATTCACTCGTGAGATTATGCTCAACGGGTCTATAGCGGAAAAACGCAAACGCGAACGTCTCGGTACCTGTGCCAATAAGTTTTGCCTTCGTCGAGCTTTGCCAGGCATTGATGGCCGCCTGCCAAACGTATTTTCGGATTTTACCTGACTCGGTGCCGCCGTATTCGAGGAGCGTTCCCTGAATTTGTGAAGGAGTTGTTTGTTGTTTGTTGTTTGTTGTTTGTTGATCAAAGCGGTTTTTCCAGCTTTCCAAAGTCATCCAACGGTCGATAGCTTCAACGTGCGTGCCGTTGAAAAATATCACGAGTAAGAATGCAGAATGGAGAATGACGAATGCCAGAAAAGGTCTCACCTTTTCAGGCCAAAGGTGAGACCTTAACACCAAGGCCCAAAAAATAGCGTCGGCGACGGCAAAACCAAAAAGGCCGGATCGAGAGCGGGTAAAAAGCAGGACGATGAATAAAAGCGTTGCAATTGCACCCCCGATAAAACTTTGAACTTTGAACTTTGAACTTTGAACTTGTAGCATAAGCGCCCATGTCAAAGGCGCTAATGCTACCAGGTATGCCGCCAGCCAGTTGGGCTGGCCCAATGTCGAAAACACACGGTTCTGGACATCCTGGACCCAGAGGTGCTTGTCTACTCCAAGCCGCTCGGCGACGCCGAAGACGGCGACGACTGTTCCGGTGCCTAGAGCGACCTTGATCAAATTTGTCAAATAAGTCAAATTAGTCCAATTTGAGATAAACGCGTAGAAAAGGAGCACGTAGGAAATTATCGACAGCATTCCGCCGTTGAATCGCGAGTAGTACCCAAACCAGGAAACATGGGGGTCAATGGAAAAAAGGGAACTAAGCAATTGGGAACCAAGAAATAAGAGAATTGGAATATCCAAGGGTGTCCGAGAAATTCGGATTTCCCGTTGGGCGATCATCTTGATGATCCATGCGCCAACGATAATGACCGTCAGCGCATAGACGGCCATCATTTTGTTGTACTCAAAGAGCTCGTAATTCCATGGGGTCAAAAGCAGGGGAACCACGCCAAAAAGCGCGGCAAAGCCAATAGTGATGATGCGGTGACAAACTGAAGAAATATTCATTTTGCAAAGTATATCATGTATTGAAAACGCGTCCGATATCTCTTAACATGAATACAAGCCATGAAACGATTGGTGCCTTTTTTCATTAGTCTATTTATTTACTTAACGCTTGTATTGCCCTCGTTTGTGTTAGCACAAAAAAATTCTGTTGCCCAAAATCCCGATATTAACATCAGTCTTCGCGGATTGACGCCTACGGAAGGAACCAAAGGGCTTATCGATTTTGATCACCCTTTGGATTCTAAAGCTCCTCAGTTGACCACGCTTCTTGAAGGGAATGCAACCCCGGCGGTAAAAAGTCTGTATCAACTTCATGAATGGGATTCGGCAGCCAATAAAGCAAGTAGTGCGCTAATAGCAACGCCCATTGATGTCCCGCCTGGTGGTTATGCGCCAGTTGTGGGATTTCAAACGAGCAAAGGCCAAGCTGTATTGGTTCCCCAATCTGGATATGATATTGGTGGCGGGTACCAAGTTGTGGTGCTCTACGCGACGGATAATTCTATAACTCTCAAATACACCCCAGATGATAATGTTGTCGTGGGATATGCCGTTCAGTTGGATAACATACGGGTCGATCCGCAGTTGCTTTCTCTCTATCAACAAGCAAATGCCGCCGGCAGAACCAAATTGCCTGCATTGCCGGGCGGCTATAAAATCGGTGTTGCCGCCGGCGACGAACTTCGCGTGGCGGTACGGGATACCGGAGCCTTTATGGATCCGCGATGGAGAGCAGATTGGTGGAATAAAGTGCCGCAGCAACCGGTTTCAAATCTCGATCCTACGCTGGTATCCGTAGATTCCGGGCAAAAAAACGTACCGCCCTCCCGTACCGAACCGGTGAAGAATTTGCAGGATGAATATACCGCCGCCTGCTGGCGGGAGGAGTATGTGGGTACAATCAGAGAAAACGGTGCGCCCTTCTACCGTACGTTTGATGGGAAACTTCAATACGAAATGCGTGCCGACGGAAACTTTAATTGGAATGGTGCTACCGGTAAATTCGGCGGATATTGCGGGGTAACCAAAAGCGATCCGATTTTGCTCCGGGAAACAGCACCATACGGGCTTAAAGAAACACCGCAGTGTAAAAAAGTCGAGTGGATGGGAGAGATACAGCTCAACTACGATAACCCGGCTGCCCAATCCGGCATGCCCATAGCCGTACCGTTTGCCCAGGAAATAGCCAATCAGCTGGAAGGCGATTGGAGCGCGCCTTTTGTCTCCGAAAATGAGATGGAGGCCAAAGCTAAGTTAGCGTTGGAGGCGGAAACCTCAGGAACGCAAAATTCTGCCCGTGCCAAAGCCATATCAGAAATCCAGCGCCGTGAAGGGGTGCTCAAAAAAATACTTTCTTCCCAAAAACAGGACGAGATGAAATGCGACCTGGTTGAATACGTGCAGTTTAAAGGGAGTGCGTCCATTTACAGCGGCTTTACCATTTACGGAAGGAGTATCAGTTCCGTCGTATGCCCTCCCAATGTGACCAAACCTAAAACATTTACCGATAGCGAGCGATCAGACTGGGAAAAACAGTGGGGGAAAATATGGAGCAAGCTTCCGCTCGTTCCCAACGAAACATCGACAGGAGATTGGATGTTTTCCGTCTGCGATGACCGGATCTATCATAATACCACGAAAGTCAAAGAAGTCATGCGTATGGGTCTGGCGGTTAACGCACTTTGGCAGGCTCTCACGCCATATGCAGAACAGGAAAAGTTATACAAAAACGGATACGAAGATTTGCGCAGACCCTTAAAATCCAAATTATTATTAGGATTTACTCCGAAAGGCAGGACGACTCCCCCTGCCCAGCTTTCACCTCCGGCTCCAAGCTACCTGGCAAATAAGACGATGACGGAGTTAGCCAAAACAGCAGATAAAGACCCCCAGTGTAAAGCCAAAGAAACCCCGCGTCCTGATTATGACAACGGCCGGTGTATGCACTTTGTTCCGACGGGTCAGTATGACGACAACACGCTGAATACCAATGTGGCGCGGATGAAAGATTTGGGCGTCACCTGGACGCTGGCTCTTTATGATGATGAAAATGTACTCAAGCGCGCTGCCAAAGCGTTTGACGATGCAGGGATTATGGCAGTATGGCGGAAAAATTTGCAGGTCGATAAAGCTCCTGCAGGGTACGATTGGGTCCGTGACATCAGAATCATGAAACAATATGGAAATGACGATGTCAATAAAAACGGACCGCTTATTCAGCTGTATAACGAGCCGGGAGATGACCGTGAATGGAGCAATGGATCGCCGAATTTTAATGTTTATCTAAATAATTTTACTGCTATGTCCCAGCGTATCATGGCAGCAGGAGGCCGAGTGGGGATACAACTGCAGGACACCGGCGAGTTGGTTGCCCTCATTGACAAGATACAAGCCGACTCCTCCATCAACCAAAAAGACTACTGGAACAACATCTTTTTTATCCCGCATTTGTATGCCAACGGCAATCCGGTTGGTTGGACCAAGGATGAAATCGGGCAATTGGGCTTCCGTCCGTATGCGGAAGTATTTGCCCGCGAGATAGGATTTGTGCCGCCCATGATTGTGGGCGAAGGCGGGCCGGAAATAAAAGAACACGCCAATGACAATCCGAAGTTTACCCAAGACATGCATGCTCAGTATGTGGCGAATGTCTACAATCAGTTTGCGACGGGAAAGATGGTTGATGGTAGGCCGCTGCCGGATTACTTAATGGCTTTTTGCAACTGGATAGTGGACGCGGCAGGGGATACGCGGTTCCAAAATTACGCTTGGTACAACAACCTGACCGTTGCAGGAGATTTGACAAAAACGATTAATGCGGTCAAGTCTCTCCCGCAGACGCAACGGCAGTTTTCGTGTGATAAGCCTTCTTCTGTTGTTCCGCAGGGCAAAGGGATTGTATTAAGAAATTTTTTAGATAAAGTATTATCGTTGTTCCGCACCAATGCGCAGATTTTTGCTCAGACAATTGAACAATTACCATTGTTGGCTCAAGCAGGAAGACTTTTGGCTCAAATCGATAAAGGAGATGTAGAAGATGCCGATCCGTCACTGGAGGTAGTTGTAGAAGTAGTTCCGGGTACCCAGTTTCATTATGCTGTGACCATTCGTCGCACACAAACAGGCCAAAAGCGTTACCCAGGCATTATTGGTGATGTACAGATATACCAAGAAGGCGGCAACCCGCACACGGAAAATATGATTCAACAGCTTCGTTGGGAGGATACCTACGATGGCGCCAATACCTTTCTCCCAAAATTTAATTCTGAAGCAGAACTCAAGCAATGGCTATCAACGTGTTCGCTTAAAATTCGTGCTGATGGCATTGAGTTTCGACCCCGATGTGTTGGTTCAGAAATTGGTATCGCATCATCTGGCGGCCCGGGCGGGGGAGGGAGCTGTGATACGACCTTGCAGTGTTGCCAAACATCCACGTGCTCATACAAGCTCCCTCGCTCTTCCCAGCTTGGTCCATCCGATACGGGAGGCAACTTTGGTTCAAGCACCTATTCGGCAGACCACATTATTTTAGGCGTGGACTGGTCCGGATCCGTTGGCGGTGGCATGCCTTTACCCAATCCGGTCAAGCTCATTTGGAACGTGCCGGGCTGGAAAGCAGGGGAGCGGCCGATTCCATCAGGCTGCAGTATCGTGACAGAAAAAAAGTCTCCTGCATGCAGCGGACCTGCAGACGACAATAGATGCGAAGCTGATGCGGCCGGGTACGATGCCTGCAACGAATCAAAAGGATTATGCGGCAGAATCATTTGTATGAAGGTGCACGATCGGGTGGTGGATGTGTATAATAGCGTGCCGTTTTTGGACTCTGCCTGGAAACAGCTTGCCGGGCAAGGTTCCAAGACTATCTCTTCCGGCGTTTACAACATGTTCAAAAGCCCGGAATTTAAAGGGACGGCGGCCAAGACTCCCGATGTAGGCTGCACGATGGAGACGACGATGGTATTTGACCCAAAAGGCAACTTCGTCGGGGTTCCGGGAGCCGGAGAAGTAACCTACAGCTTTGATCAGGGATTTGGTGTGGGTGCCGCAGAGCGTAACATCCCGGAATATAAGGGTTTTGGAAAAAATGAGGTTACAGTCGAGCAGGTACTGCCTGCAGATGGTAAACGGTCGAAAGTATTGTTTTACCGGTTAGGCGGACTGTGCAACGCAAACCTGTGGCTTTCCCGCGGCATGATGACGCCGCTTGGGTTCCGAAATCCAGGGGCCATGGCTGCAGCCGGGCCTGGTGGAGTAACTCCCGACGGATCCGGACCAGGCGAAACGGGTGTTCCCGGTGGCGCGGGTCCAGGAGGGTTTGGCAGTCTATCCGGTGCCGGCTCTGCCCCAGCCTCAACAACGCCGGCTTCCGTCGTCAGCGCCGCCACATCCGCCGCAGGTGTGGCTGCCATCCTTCCTGGCGCGCCGAAGGAGACGCCGCGCGTGTATGTTGTTTCCAATACGCTGTTATTGTCCCGTCTGCCGGATTTTGGAGGCGTTGCGGTGGACGATCACATTCTCGTGTATGAACAATCCCTGCGGATCGTGCTCTACCGGCCCAGAACGAACACCATTGTTTCTCAACCGTCTCCGATTTCCGTTTCCGTGCGCAACGCTTCCAGTATCGGAGGGCTGGCCTCTGCGGCGCTTGAAGATCTGCGGCTCTACATTCCGCACGTGTTTGTCGCCGACCAGTTGGATGCGCGCACGACAACCGATATCACTGGAATTTCTGTCGTTTCCGTCGGCGGCTCCGGCAACACCCTGGCGCCCATCTTTGCGCAGATGTTCGGGTGGAGTCTTTTGACGTCATCACCAAAAGAAGAACCGGTGCCGTCTGCTGATCTTCTCATCCTTATTGGTAAGCCCAGTATTGCGCTCCGCAACGGAACGACGGATGGGGGAGTACTCCCTGCGATGGAAAAGAAAGTGCAGCAGGTCTTGCCGACGGCGGTTGTTGTCCAACGGAGCAGTGCTGTCGACACAAAGAGAACTCAGTCCATCATCGTTGACGTCTCCGGCACCCGGCCGAGACAGACGTCAGTTATGGCCGGAGTCTTAGGGGTGAGCACGGGAGCGCTTCCTGCCGGTGAGCCAAAGACGAGCGCCGAGTTCCTCATCATAATCGGGTCTGACCCAAAACCCTAGTGCGAACCTCATGCACCCGGTGTACAGCAAAATCTCTGTCTTGTGGATAAAACTTGCTCCAGCGGAAGCAAGGTGTGGGTTCCTTTTCCTGGCGGTGTGCCATCTACTCTGGATATTGATGCTGCTATCAATCCCTGCTGCCGCAACAGATTTATTGCTGTTTCCCTGTCCAAGGGTTTCAGTAAATTTGCAGCGGCAGAAAGAGAAACAAGCACGCCTTCGTTGCCTTTATCGTAAGCCCTTATTAGTCTGTGGCCATCAATGGCTACAAATACGGGAACGGATGTTGTTGGTCCTCCTCTTTCTTTGCCTCCTGCCATAAGCAGAAGTATTTTCGCGTATTTTAGGAACAAATGCAACCCTAGGGCAGGGTGCCTGAATCGAATTGACAATCGTATGAGATGTGCAAGAATAAGGAAGCTATGGCAGAGATTTTCAAAGAAAATACGGCAGGTTGCGGTGTACCGGCGACAGTGGAGGATATTCCTTGGGATGCCGGTGTCCCGCCGGAGCAGACACAGATAAATTCGACCAGTCTACCCGGAATGAAAGGGGAGTTAAATGAGTGGAAAAACCCATTGGCGAATCTACCACCCGCGCTGATTGGTGAAGGAGGTGGATCAGTGTCGGAGGGTTTATCTGCTTGGCAAAAGAAGCTTGATGCCATCACTGCGGAGTATCGGTCTGTAAGGGGTCCAGATTCAGCAGCAGATGTGGTTGCCGGCTTGCGGGACCAAGCACCTGAACTTCCCGATCCAGTAGAGCCGGATCGGCCGCCGGAATTTGACTGGAAGAAATTTCAGGTTACGGCCGTGGTGTATAGTCGGCCTCGGAAACGCAGCGCACATGCGGATGCGGTGTTGCGAGAAAAGGTAGGAGGTGACTTTGGTAAATTTTTACGCACACTGCCAAATAAAAATACCGTGCTTTATGGGTGGACACGTTCCGATGATGCTGAATTTCCGGCCTTCGTACACACGACCAGCGAACTTGCTGCATGGATCGGAGGAGGAGAAGGTTTGGGACAGATCCAACACTCGAAAATCAGTGAGCATGCAGGTTCGTTGGCAACTCGTGCTGCTGGGTCTGCCAGAAGAAGAAAAAAAATCGACGTTGCAGAATAGAATATACTATGTTTGCAACAAAATACCACGGTCGTGTAATATTGTTGCAGGCAGTAAAATGAAAAAACTGACGGTAAAAACCAGAAAAGCCAAGCAGTCTATAGATCGTCTGCTGCCGCTTCCGACTGACGAGAAAATCGCGGCAATTGCCCGGATCATTGAAACGTCTGTTCATCAGGAAGCGTTGCACAGGAAATATGCGCCCGTCAAGACCGTCCTTACCCTATTGGGAGTTGGCACGGTGCTGGGATTAAGCCTGATTGCACCCACGGCGCTCATCCTTGTCAAACCCTTCCTGGA
>JAGVFE010000091.1 GCA_020057765.1 Candidatus Woesebacteria bacterium
CAAAGACCACGCGTCATAGAAGTCGACAGCTTCAGCTTTGGCGCCGGCATATTTATTAAGAATATCAATGTTTGTTGCCATAAAAATTACCGCGGTGTTGGGTTGGGCCCAGGTGTGACCCGTTCGACCGTAAAGAGCGGTCGGTTAGAGACGGGGAGTGGGGCTTTTGCCCGCTGCGCTTCCAGATCCTGTGGACGGGTGGTGACAAGTTCGTATTCAGCGGGCGAGGCAATGACGCGGACGGCCGCGTGTGCCGGTCCGGCAAAAAAGAGCCCTTGTCCCACATCGGCTGACAAAAGCAAGTGCTTTTCTCCTTCAGAGAGGTAAAAAACCTCAGCCACTTTGTCGACTCCGGCAGTTGACTGTTTGAGGAGGACCTGAAGGCTGCTGTTTTGAATGATGGCCTTGCCAAGGTCCACAGAAAGAAAGTCTTCGACGTCTTGACTGATGGTTGTGAGCCCCAGATAGTATTTGCGCGCGCGCTTGGCTATCGAGTTGAGAAACGCACCGGAGTCTGGATATTTCATCATGTACCAGGCCTCATCGACGACCAGAATTCGGCGCTTTAGGTCTCGGCGGATTTTGGTCCAGATGAAATCCAAAATAAGGTACATGGCGATGGGTCGGAGTTCTTCTTCCAGGTCGCGTATAGAAAACACGGTCAGCTGATTGCGGATTTCAACATTGGTTTGTTGGTCAAAAATGCCAACCAAACTTCCCTTGACGAACTTTTCTATGCGGTCGGCAAGCCCTCGGGCAATAGGATCTTCCATGCCAATGAGGGATTTATACAGATCTTCCATCAGCGGCGGCTCTTTGTTTTGAGTGGATGGTTCCGGCGTGATGCCTTTTTGTTTGTACGTAAGAATAAGGGCCCGATCCAGGAGCGCATCTTCCGTCGGAGTGAGTTTGCCCATGATCACCCGGAAAAACCCGTGGAGAGAGAGAATCTTTTGATTCAGCTCGCTTTCTTCTTCCTGGCTGGGATTTCGAAGGAGCGCAAGGTCAAACGGATTGAGTTTGGTCGTCGTGCCGAAGTGGAAGCGGACATACTCGCCGCCCATGGAGTGGGTGAGTGCTTCATACTCATTTTCCGGGTCAATAACGATGACCTCGGTATTAAACATGAGGCTGCGCATGATTTCCAGCTTGACCATAAATGATTTTCCAGATCCGGACTTGCCGAATACCACCATGTTCGCATTTTCTAAAGTGAATCGGTCAAAAATGATTAAACTTCCGTTGTGTTCGTTGAGTCCATAGAGAACCCCTTCGTTGGCCGATAGTTCAGACGTGGTAAAGGGAAATGTGGTGGCAAGTGAGGTGGTGTCCATGTTGCGCGTTACCATGATCCGGTCTTGTCCCATGGGCAGCGTCGTTCTGAGCCCGTTGTCCATGGCCAGGGTGGCTTTTTTGGTCATAACAAGAAGGGAGCCGAGTGTTGCCTCTACTTGTTTGGTCACCTTATCTAATTCTTCGACCGTTTTGGCCGGAATCGTCACATATAAACCAAACTGGAAGAAGCGCTCAGAGCCTTTGGCAAGCTCTTGTTGAAGCGAGAGTGCGTCTTCCAGTGCCACCTGGACCGACGGCTCGACGACGCGTCCTCGTTTCATATCCGACTGAATGGTTGCCTCCATCTCGCTGACTTTTCTTTTGAGATTGTCCAAGACCTCATCAGACTTGGTCGGATACACGTACATGGAAATATCCAGCGTATGAGAAAAAGAAATAAGTGGTTCAAGCCAATTGGCGCTTACATACCGCGGGTATCCGACGACAAAGAGCGTGCGAAAATAACACTCGCCGATCTTGAGGTGGTTAAAATCAACTTCGACAAGCGGAGGGGCTATGGCGTCGATGATGTTAATAGGAATTGCCGGGTCATTTTTTACCGGCACATCGTCCGGCATGGGATCGACAAATTTGCCAATGAGTTTTGGAATATTCATGATCGGGCAGCTTTGGTCAAAAGAGATGTTTGGATCATGCGCTCAACGTCTACCGATGGACTATCTGGATTGTAGGCCAAGAAAAAGTACCGGACGAGCTGCTCGTTGGTCAGCTGCTTGCCGCGAAGGCCCAATCGACCCAACAGTCGCAGGACGTGGTCGGCTTTCGGGGTCAATACGATGAGTGCGCGCTCATAGATAAATTCTTTGGGGTACGGCAACCCCCGTTTTTTGCTGCCAAAAAGGACTGACGGGGCAGCTCCTAGCTCGAGACTCGAAAACGGGATGGTGAGGTAAAATTTTTTATCGAGCACCTCCTTTTCTTTGACGGTTTCAGCAACAAAGATACGGTAATCGTGAATGCTTTTGGCCAACCTTGGATTTTTTTGCTGACGCTCCTGTTCCTCTAAAAGTCCGAGATAATGGGTGATGTCTTTGTGTTGGGAACGGACGAGAATTTGTATGGGAAACGAAAGAGAGTTGAGAAATCCAGCGTATGCATAGATCATTGCCTCTTGTTCCTTTTCCGACAAAAGCCCGAAGTTTACAGCGGTGGTGGTAACGATGAGGGCACAAGAGCCATCGCGGAACATAATAATGTCATGATTGATGTCTTCAATTTCCGTGAATTCTTGTGTTGACGATCGGATTGGGATGATGGATTTGGGCATATATTTTACGTTGTATTTCCAAATATCGCTTTTTCCAGTTTTTCACGCTCAATCTTTTTTTGACTTTTTGCAATAATTTCCAGCGCAGACAACATCGCGCCGTTGACGGTAATTTGCGCTCGGTCAAATGTGTAGCGGCTTTGCGGATCTTCGACTTCTACAAGATACGTGCCATTGGGTAGCGGGGTGGATGCAGCAAATTGGCCAAGTTTGTTCGTCTTAAGCGCCCGAAGCGGCGTATCGTTTGCATCGCGCACGGTCACGAGCGCTCCGGGCAAAAGGTTGCCCCGGTCGTCTTTAACAATACCGGTGACGACACTGGGAAACGTTGTTAATTTTGGAAAACCCGCTGCTACGGCGGCGTCAATTCCTATGGCGCGCACCGTCGGTTGTGCAGCAGCAGTGGGCGCGCGTTGTAGATGGATTGGACGAGTTTCTGTTTTTATCTGCGCCATTTGATCGGCGAGTTTTTGCTGATCAAGGGCGGCGTTGGCCACTCGTTGGGC
>JAGVFE010000054.1 GCA_020057765.1 Candidatus Woesebacteria bacterium
TAAGGTGTAAAAGGATATAAATTAAAGGAACTTGCCGCCAAAGAAAAACTTGTGGTTCGACAGGCTCACCATCCTGAGCGAAGTCGAAGGAAAATCGTCCAATCCGAAAGGGTCGCTTCCGCAGGCGGGCGGAAGAGGGGTCTGGGGGGAATTCCGCCCGCCCTACAAATTTTGGGCGAAATCTGTTCGAATTTTTTCGAACGCACACAGCCAAGTTTTAAAATTATAATTCGAATTATGAGCAATACCTCTGTAGAAATAGAGATGGTCAGTATCCCTGATTTGAAAAAGAAAGCGGAGGGCAGCGAAGAATTTTTGAATAAAATTCTTTCTCCGGCGGAAATGGCCAATTCTACAACAGAATCGATAGCCGGAATAATTGCTGCAAAAATGGCAGTTATTAAAACGGGATGCATTGGGCCTGGAGAGTGGAGAGAAATAAGTATATTATCCGATCCAAACGGGAAACCGACAGTCTTAAACGAAAACGGTCGTAAAATTGAGAACGTAGAAGTTTCTATTTCACACACAAGAGAGCTAGCTATTGCTGTTGCAGTTTATCTTAAAGATTAAAATTGACGGGGTTGGTATACTGGACCCCATAAACTAGACAGTATGGTAAGATCCAAAAACTATGGATACCATACGTCGAAAACATCCGTCTGCGTTTAAGGCGAAAGTTGCCTTAGAAGCGGTCAAAGGTGAAAAAACGATTGCAGAACTGTCGAGTGCATTTGGGGTTCACTCGACACAGATTAAACAATGGAAAGACATATTGCTTGCAAATCTGAATGACCTGTTCTCCGGGAAATACAAATCCCAGGAGCAGGAACAGGAAGAGTTGATTACATCGCTGTATGAACAAATTGGGAAACTGAAGGTCGAAGCAGACTGGCTAAAAAAAAAGATTGGCATTGTTGAACAGTCAGTCCGCCGTTCGTGAGATTGTTGATTCGCACATTGAAAAACAAAATGTTGTTCCATTAGTCCGTCAGGCAGCGCTGTTGGGAATATCCCGGGCAAGCGTGTATTATGTGCCGCATCCTCTGGATGATCGTGATCAACGGATCATTCGGGTGATGGACGAGTTATATACCAAGCGCCCATACTACGGATCACGCCGGATGGCAAAAGATGCCACAGACATTCTGAAAGAGCCGATCAACCGGAAGCATACCCAACGACTTATGGATGTGATGGGATTGGAGGCGCTGTATCCCAAACCGCGATTGAGTTGGAATGGGACAGCCAGCTTCCGATTTCCATATCTTCTTCGTGGAGTCACGGCACAGCATCCGAACCACATCTGGGGAACGGATATTACGTATATCCGGATGCGACAAGGATTTGTGTATCTGACCGCCTTTATGGATTGGTTCTCAAGATATATCCTGTCCTGGGAAATATCGATTACACTAGATGTGTCGTTTGTTCTGGATGCAGCAAGGCGAGCATTGGTGATTGCCAACCCGGAGATTGCCAACAGCGATCAGGGCGTACAGTTTACGAGCAATGAATATGTGTCACTTTGGAATTCGGACAAAACAAAAATCAGCATGGATGGGAGAGGTCGGGCGATGGACAACATTTTTACCGAACGATTATGGAGGACGATCAAGTATGAAGAAGTATACTTGAAAGATTACGCAACCGTTCGGGAGGCAAAAGAAAACATTGGTGCATATATTGAGTTTTACAACACGGGTCGGAAGCATCAATCGTTACAGTACAAAACACCAGCAGAAATATACTTTGAAAGGAGGTGAATTTTAGCTCTTAATTTTACCGTTTTACTGTCTTGACAATGGGGTCCACCTTATGGTTTAGGTTTGCCGCAAAGAAAAACTTGTGGTTCGACAGGCTCAGGACAAGTTTTTTCGAACGCACACCGCGTGCAGCGCCGTTGATTTTTTTCAGAAATAAGACTATAAATAAACCATGGATCTTAATAAAGGTCAAACTAATTTCTGGATGATAGCGTTTTTTATTCTTCTTATTGGCGCTGCTTTTCTTTTGGGCGGATATTATCCGAATTTTTTTTCAAAAACTTCTCGACCTACGCCAGCAGTTATTGTTCAAGAACCAACAACCACACCAACTCTTTTGCCAACAGAAACGACTGTTCCATCACCAAGTATAGCGCAAAAGAGCGACGTTGAGGGAATAAAAGAAGCTTTTGCCAAAAAATACAATAAGCCTGTTGATCAGGTGGAAGTTTCCATAAGCAAAAATAACGGGACCCAAGCTACGGGAGGGATTAAGTTTGCCGGCGAGATGGGCGGAGCGTTTTGGCTTGCCTATAAACAAGCGGACGGTTGGATAATTGTCCATGATGGTCAGGGAACAATCTCTTGCGAAACGATCGCTCCTTATAATTTTCCTTCTTCAATGGTTTCTGAATGTGTCGACAAAAACGGGAAATTAATTAAGAAATAATTCAAGGGAGGTAAAAATAGAACAGTAGAACAGGGACGGTCCTGAGACTGACCGTTGTTACAATCTAGCTGGACTGATTTTTTCTGCGTGTATATACATATTGTCAATATATTTTAGGACCGTCCCGAAAAAGGTCCCGAAAAAGCGGGAGCGGGCGTTGGGGAGAGGGAGGTTCTTTGGGATGGGGCGCGTGTTTGGTTTTTTCTTTCTCCTCAATTGTCTCGGCGACCATGAACTCCAGGAGATCATTTCGGAGAATCGCATAAATCCCGTGTCCGCCGGCGGATAAATGCCGGGCTTTGAGTTTACCCCCTTCAATCCATCTGCGAATCGTTCCCGGATGTTTATGGAGGAACGTGGCCGCTTCTTCTACCGTCACTATGTCGTTCATTTGTCTTATAGTATAGCACGTCGCGTCAAATTCACCCGACCTATTCCTCTGGCATCCCGATTGCCTTCACCTCCGGCGTGCTGATTCCTTTCACTGATGACTTCCGAAGGTGTATGATAGAAAACGGATGAGAAGGGAATCGAAAGGGGGTGAGATCATGAAAAAATTATCGGAGCATCAGACGGGAATCGCACTCGGTGCATTTTTCGGGCTGATGCATGCGGTGTGGGCGCTTGACGTCTATCTGGGATTTGCTCAAACCTGGCTTGATTTTATGTTGGGCCTGCATTTTTTGGAAAACCCGTTTGTCGTTTCTGCCTTTGATCTGCAAAAAGCGGCAGTACTGGTGATGGTTACCACTATCGTCGGATATGTCGCGGGTTTTGTTTTTGCGAAAGTTTGGAATCTTGTGATGACGAAAACCAAGTGATGGTAATGGTAAATTTTTGGAAACAGTTGGCCATCAGGAGTAAACCCTTTCTTGCTCTTGCCCCCATGGAAGGGGTGACGGACTACGTGTTTCGGGAAATCATCGCCGGGACGGCAAAGCCGGATGTATTCTTCACCGAGTTTACCAACGTCGACGCGCTCCTGTCCAAAGGGTATGAAAAAACTATTCCAAGACTTCGATATTCTGAAAGTCAGCGCTTTATTGTCGCCCAGATATGGGGGACAGATCCCAAGAACTTTTATACGGTGGCCCGGCTCGTCAAGGATTTAGGCTTTGACGGTATTGACATCAACATGGGCTGCCCGGTCAGGGCGGTGATGAGGTTGGGATCGGGCGCGTCGCTTATCAATAACCCGGGGCTAGCAGCAGAGATGATCGCCGCGACCAAAGCCGGGGCAGACGGCATGCCCGTGA
>JAGVFE010000028.1 GCA_020057765.1 Candidatus Woesebacteria bacterium
AAATCCCACGGCGTTTTACCATCCGGTGCAAAATGCGCCCAATATCTTTTGGCAAACATATCTTTTGCCTTCCGGGCGGCGGCTTCCGAAAGTTCTGCATTAAACTGCAATGTTGTCAATCCTGCTTCCTCGCGTTTTGCATTGGTTGTCGCAAGAAGCTGTTCTAATCGAATATCCGTGGCATAACCCAACACATCCGGACGGACTCTGTGCAACCACTGGATCCCAAGGTTAAATACTGCAAACGTCAGCACATAAAACAAAAGTGCATCCAAATGCAACACTCTCGCACGATGGTTATTGGTGTGGTGAGGGGTTAAGAGGTGAAGAACAAATTCCGGCATATATCCATAATACACTATTCCCACTTTGATTCCTGATACGTCGGTTGCGTCTCTCCCGCTGGCTTTCCGTTCACTGGAACGTTGAGCAGCTTGCCCAGCGTTTGGGCGACTGCAATACCCACGCGCAGACCCGTGAAAGATCCCGGCCCGGTGTTGACTTGAATTTCAGCTATATCGATAAGTTTGAGCTTATTCTCCTTAAGTATCTCCTCAATCATCGGCAATACCATCTGAGCGCTGCTATGTTTTGCTTCAGAGGTTTTTTCAACCCTTTTTCCTCCAACTTCCAGCCCAACGCGTACCTTTTGGGAATCTGAGGTGTCGATATAAAGGGTCTGGTTCATAACTTGTTGATTTGATTATTGTATGGTAATATAAATGCATCATGGCAATCAATTGGACGATGATATACAAGAAATATAAGGGTAAGTGGGTCGCGCTTAAATCAGATGAAAAAACTGTCGTTGCGAGTGGAATAAACGCAAAAACCGCATATGAAAAAGCAGTCAATGGTGGATTTAGAAACCCCATTCTTTCCTATGTACCGGCAAAACTTATGTCCAGAATTGGCTTAATACATGCAGTTTAAGTATAAAAAGCTCGCTTCAGGATTCAGTACATTTCTTCTATAGAAAGGGTCTTATTGAGCTCAAACCAGATGTAGGTATCAACAAATCACAAATCGTGCCACAATCGCGCCATTAATTTCTATAAGAACAGGTGCAGATACGATTTCACCCGCTGGCTGAAAGAGATTTCACGAAAAGTTCTTCTTTACCCATTGTTCAATTGGAATCTTTTGATCGTAAATAATCACATCCTCATCTGGAGTCGGACGTTCAAATTCTCTGACTGCTTCTTCAAAAATTCTATCCGACACATCAAATCGTCCTTTTGTCTTTCGGTTTTCTAACAATCTCTCCCTAGCAACCTCCTCGGGTACATCAACAAATATGACTTTCGTTACAAATCCTGCTTCTTGAGCTGCTTTTCTGGGTTTGTCTCTCCAATTTTTCCAAACCCATACGGTTTCATTGGTCACGCTTTTGCCTTCTTTGAGATAACTAATAAGCCGACGATCCATTTCGGCAATAATCTTTTTCCACGCCTGCTCCGGTACATCGTCATCGCTGATCCCTTCAAATCCGTGGGCGAACTTTACGTCGTCTATGTTGAGCCGCACAAAGCCGAGATGTTTTTCAAGGGCTAGAGCCACCGTTGTTTTCCCAGAAAACGGCAAGCCGCAAAGGAGATAATGAATTGGCATCTGCATACAGCATTTTTATAATAATTCGATCTGATAAAGGTGTATATCGAGATACCGACCGGTAGTTGTATTTACACCTTTAATCTAATTTTACTGCCCCCTGGCGGATAATTTTATACGGATCGACGGAACAATCTACGACGGTCGATATGTTTCCTACCGAACAGGTTCCCGGAACGACCAAGTCAACCAATTTTACCAGCTCTGGATCAAGATCGACCTCTCGATAGGGAGTGGGGGCACCGTGAAAATTAGCTGATGGCCCCAAAATGGGTACACCTACCCCGCGGATAATGGCCAGAGCCGTTTGGTGATTAGGCATTCGCAAACCAATAGTGTTTCCGTTGCCGCGAATAGGGGAGTGCACCAATTCTTTTTTACAGGGAGCAACAATAGTCAAAGCCCCAGGCCAATACTCATCCATCAAACGTCGCACAACATCGGAAGGAGTGTCGAAGTAGGTGAGGGCCATCTCTTTGATGGAGATCAGCACGGGAGTTGCCTGAGTTGATGGTCGCTTGCGAAGTTCGAATAATCGATCCACAGCTTCGGGCCGGTCTATCCGACACCCTATGCCAAACGCCGTATCCGTCGGATAGATGACAATTCCACCATCAATCAACGTTCTTATTGCTTCTGTTGTGACATCCATAGTTGGTGACTTCCGTCGCCATTGACAGCAAATCGAATATCTATCCGTTTTTTGGGCAAAAATTTTCCGAGTCGGTCGGCCCATTCAATAAGAACGATTGCTGACGGATCCGTAAAAATCTCGGGCAACCCCACTCCTTCTATGTCTATATCTCCTTTGATCCGATAAAGATCTACATGGTAAAACCAACGTATAGTTTGAGGCACTTCATAACGTCGTACAATAATAAAGGTCGGGGAGAGCAACCGATGATTAATGCCTAATCCTTTTGCAAATCCTTGCGAAAACGTCGTCTTTCCGCTTCCCAATTCCCCATATAAACAAACTATGGTTGCTCCGGCTAGTTCTTGAGCCAACTCTTGACCCAAGCGCGAAGTTTCTTCGGCGCTTTTGGTAATAATTTGGTAAGGAAAATCCATGCGAGTATCACTCCAATGCCATCAATTATAACATCGCGGAGCCTCCCCTCGCGCGTAGGCACATAGAATTGATGAATTTCGTCAGTCAATGCATACGCGATAGTTAGCGCGGTGGCGACCACCAAGATTTTTTTCACTCGGTCTTTCGGGAAACTCAATCGTATTGCCCTAACATTCAGAAGAAAAAGCACGCCGTATTCTATGACGTGGAGTGTTTTGAAAACGATAAAATTGATCACCTGTGCCTCCGACACCTGCACGCTTTCGCGCGAAGAAAGGAAAAAAATAATAAACATCCAGAAAATTGATGGCCACCACGCCTGCAATAGCTTCATTTGTCCAGTATATCATCTGCGGAGTGAAATTGAGGTAATTTTTTCCAAAGAAGGAGGAGTGAAAGAATCGCCAACCCCAACGCGACGAAAAGAATCGAGATGATGAGAGGTTTGATGGGCGGGCTCGTGGAACCTGACGATTCTTCTCCACCCTTCTCCTCTTGCGCGCCTAAGACTATCGCGGTTGGTTCGCTTGATGGTTCAACAATTGTCGTCGGGGTAGGAGTTGGGGTTTTTGTCGGCGTTGGAGTAGGTGTTTTTGTAGGGGTTGGAGTAGGAGTTTTGGTTGGGGTTGGAGTAGGAGTTTTGGTTGGTGTGGGTGTTGGGGTTTTCGTAGGCGTTGGTGTGGCCGTCGGCACGGGTGTGGGTGTAGGCGTAGGCGTGACAGTAGGACCGATCGCTGCAATCGTTGTCTCTGTTGACCAAGTTGCCGAACCACAGCCTGCCGGATAACGACCGACTTTAAATAAATACTCACCAGGACCAGAATAATAAGAATGTGTCGTATCTAATTTAAATCTCAGTTTCCCGCTCCAACTGCCCTCGACAATGTCACTAGAAGCTAATTTGAAATATTGATTACAATCTGAACCTGAAGCATTTACCCAATTCCCTTGATTATTTTGTGTATAACCGAAATAACTTGTTCCACTGGGATAAAAAACTCCACGAATATATGAATCGCTGGTACAGCTGCTGCAAGAAAACAAGACGTCAACGCTAAAATCCTGCTCCTGATCAACACTACTAGGAACATTGCTTATGGATACGGACATGGCTGCAAAAACAGGCGTGGGGAAAAAGAGAACCAAAAAAAGAGTTTGTAATACTTTTCTGGGCAGCAGAAAAGTGAAAAACTGCCTCATGGTAATTTCCTAACAACCCAAAATGAATTGCTCTGTTACTTGGCTATCTTACCGAATATATAACGAAAACGCAATCATTTTTAAATTGACACTCGATCTACTGAAAATACGCTTCCTAAAGAATATCTACTGGTAAAAGATATATCGTGTCCACCCGCTTCATATGGATCATTCATAATATAATTACCGTTCGAATATGATTTTATTACAACGAAATGCGTACCAAATTGTCCGTGATAGACTCCCACGATAACCGGCCCGTCTTTAACCAAGTCTGGGTTCAATGAACTTGCTATGGTTGTGCGATTGATATTTACCCCTTTCACCGATATCGACCCCTTCCTCAATAGTGCAGTACCAACGGAAAAATTTTCCGGTCCCGAAATAGCTACATCTATTGGCAATATATCCTTGCGTCCAAGATGGCTTGCAACCATAGCAACGGATGTAACCAAGCAACCTACACGCAAAACATTGCAGGGCCCTTTACAGCCGCTTCCCTGTCCGTTTATGAGAATGTTTCCCCACTGGCTGTCCCGCTGATTATAGTAACACCCCCAATCATTGCAAAACGTCTGGCTACCCAAAAGC
>JAGVFE010000079.1 GCA_020057765.1 Candidatus Woesebacteria bacterium
GTCCTTTTTGTCGGCACCAAGCGTCAAGCCAAAGGAGTGCTCAAGGAAGAAGCGGCAGCTGTGGCAGCTCCATACTTTTCCGAGCGTTGGATTGGCGGCTTTCTCACCAATTGGGAAGAGGTCAAAAAAAATATCGACAAAATCAATCGTCTCACCGATGAGCAGGCAACGGGCGCGTGGAAGAAATTTCCCAAGCACGAGCGCACCAAGCTCGCGCGGTACTTGGTAAACATCAAAATTTATTATGGTGGTGTGTTGAAGTTAACTGAGGTACCAGCCGCCCTCTTTGTGGTCGATATCAAAAAGGAAGATACCGCAGTGCGCGAGGCTAGGCGCGTGGGTATCCCCGTCGTTGCCATCGTCGACACCAATTCCGATCCCACGGGCATCGACTATATCATCCCCGCCAATGATGACGCCGTCGGTTCCGTCCAGTTGATCACGCACGCCCTAACTCAAGCCTATGCCGAAGGCAAAGCGAAGTTAGCCAAAGTAGCCGCCAAATCTCAAAAGAAAAAAGTATGAATATCTCTTTAGATCTTCTTAAAAAACTCCGGCAAGATTCTTCAGCTGGTGTAGCCGATTGCCGACAGGCTCTTGAAGATGTAAATGGCGACTACGCTAAAGCAAAAAAGCTTCTTATTGAGCGCGGAATGGAGAAAGCCGCCAAAAAAGAAGGCAAAGAAACCAGCCAAGGCGTCGTCGAGTCCTATGTCCATAGCGGAAAAATCGGAGTATTAGTTGAAGTCCGCTGCGAGACGGATTTTGTAGCCCGCACCGATGAATTTAAAAATCTCGCCCATGAGATCGCGCTGCAAGTAGCATCAATGAATCCCAAGTCTGTTGAAGAACTCCTCAAAACCGATTACATCCGCGATACGTCAGTAACTATAGCTCAGTTGGTCAAGCAAACCGTTGCCAAAGTCGGCGAAAACATCACCATTGCGCAATTTACAAGAATGATATTGGGTGATACGATTATTAGCGAATGATAGACACGCTTCTTGCCACAACTCGTGACCTCATGAAAAAAGCCGTCGAGGTGACACGGATGGACGTATCTACTATTCACTCCGGCCGAGCCACTCCGGCACTGGTTGAAAACATCATGATTGCCGCCTATGGTGGAACCCAGCGCTTGCGGCTCATGGAGTTGGCCACCATCACGATCCAGGATGCCAAATCACTTCTTATTCAGCCTTTTGATCCATCCGTCATTACGGAAATTGAAAAAGGGCTGTTGGAAGCCAATAGCGGATTAACGCCGGTACAAGATGGAGAAGTCATTCGTATTAGTATTCCGCCGCTTTCCCAGGAGCGTCGTGAAGAATATATCAAGCTTGCCCACACCAAATTGGAAGGCGGACGCATCATGGTGCGCCAGGCCAGACACGAAGGCATGCGCAAGTTGAAACTAGCTGAAGACAACAAAGAGATTTCAGAAGACCAGCAGGAATATGGAGACAAGAAAGTTCAAGAACTCACAGACGAAATGATTGCTGAAATCGACGGCTTCGGAGAGCGCAAGGAAGCGGAGCTGATGCAAGTGTAAAATTATGATTCTCACTGCCCTTACTTTTTTCCTCGTCTTGTCTATCCTCGTATTTATCCACGAGCTGGGGCATTTTGCTTTAGCCAAGTGGATTGGGGTAGCCGTTGAAGAGTTTGGTTTCGGCCTTCCTCCGCGGATATTCGGCAAAAAAATCGGAAAAACAATCTATTCACTCAACTGGCTCCCCATCGGCGGCTTCGTCAAGCTTTCTGGTGAAGATGAAGACCCGAAAAGGTTGAACCTTGCCAAGCAAGGTTCAACCTTAAAAAAATTTTTCTGGTTTAGATCAAAGAAGGAGCGTGCGGCCATCCTCATTGCCGGGGTCGTTATGAATTTTCTTTTAGCCGTCGGGATTACGGCATATCTTTTGACTGATGGCGTCATGGAGCCCTCTGGCCGCGTTCATGTGGAGAAAGTCCAACCGGGCACTCCTGCTGAGATTGCGGGACTTGTGCCAAATGATATTATCAAACCTTTCCATACGGCCAAAGATCTCATCGAGACAACAAAAACCCACGCAGGCACTCCGGTTGTCCTGACCGTTTTGCGCGATGGGAAAGAAATGACGCTCTCATTGACCCCCCGTAAGGATCCGCCGCCGGGGGAGGGGGCTATGGGGGTAGTTGTGTCGGACTTGGAAAAGAAAACCTATTCGCTGGGGGAGGCCCCGTTTAAAGCCGTTGAAATTAATCTTTCCCGGGCCAGTCAAATGCTTGTTTCGTTGGGTGGCACGGTGTGGCGATTGGTCACCCTTCAGCCGCTGCGGGCAGACGTTGCCGGCCCCATCGGCATTGCGCAGGTGACGGGCGAGGTAGTGAAATACGGCTTTCGAGCTGTGCTTGAATTGATGAGCATATTATCGCTGAATTTGGCCGTCCTCAACATCCTGCCATTCCCGGCTTTGGACGGTGGCCGCTTGGCGTTTGTATTTTTGGAAAAGATTTTCGGCCGGCGGATCAAACCCGCCTTCGAGCGCTCCACCCACCAAATCGGGATGCTCATTTTATTTATTTTGATTCTTTTGGTTTCTTTTAACGATATTTTACGATTGGCCCGCGGCGGTTGACAGTTTGATTGCAATCTTTTAGTGTTGATATAATGCGTCGATTTTTGGAATCTTTCGCTACGGCATTTCTTATCCTTTTTACCATCCCCAGTATTCTGATCGTGGCTTCCTGGCGCAGTCTTCCCGGAGAACCCATGTTTAGCGTCAAACTGGTACTTGAGCAGGCGCTTGCTTTTGTGGTGGCCCCGTCCTATTCGGCGTCCACCCGGCTAGCTATCCAATACACAGAGCGCCGGTTCACCGATGCGCGGACGCTCCTTTCGGAGAAACACTCGGTGACGGGTCTGGTTTATCTCGTCGAGCAGGTTGAACAAACACAAAAAGCCATAGAGAAGGCGCCGGATTCCAAGGCGCGTGCAGAAGCGGCAAAAACATATATCAACACGCTGGAGGCCGTTTCTGGCCAGCTCGAAGTGCAAAAGCAAATCATCCTGGCCCAGACACCCGACGCGGCTTCCGAGCCGCCGGCAGCAGCAATAACTCCATTGGTTACGGGCAAAGGCACCATGCCTTCCCGGCAGAGCACACCCACACCAACACCCACACTAACGCCCACACCAACGCCCACACTAACGCCCACACTAACGCCTACACCAACGCCCACACTAACGCCAATGACTCCTCCTCCTGCCGTAACCACGAC
>JAGVFE010000018.1 GCA_020057765.1 Candidatus Woesebacteria bacterium
ACCTTCGGCGATGCCAAGATCATCCCGCCATTTTTTCGGGATGGTGACCATGCCTTTTCCGAGGACCCTGATCCATTCGTTCTGATTAGTGTTGGGAATCAGTTGTGGTGCCATATGCTTAACTTTCTACATTGTAAACTTTCCAACTTTTGACGTCAAGAGGATCGATTGGTCATGTTGTTTGAAGACGTGAAGGATATTTCAGAACTTGAAAAAGGTTATTAAGTGCGCGCTGAAAACAGCCTTTCTTTGAGTTCGTCAGTTATATTCCAACCCTGGTCCAAACGTGCCTGTATAAGCTCGCGGAGATTTGGCGGATCTGTGTGACCATCAGTATAGATATGGCTCGGACCAGAAGGTGGGAAGGCGGGGATCTCCCATTGACGCCCGTTGTAGAATTGTCCTGGTTCAATGACAGCTAAGGATGGCGGGTTTATTATCACTTGGCCTAGGATGCCTGCTTCTCTCACCCATTCTGCCAACTCCTCAGCTGATTCAAACGAGAGTTCTGCCGTATCTGGAAGAACGTCATAGTGGGTGTCACCGTCAACGTAGGGTCGGAATGTTTTGGTCTGAAGATCGAATACTTCTTTAGCCATGAATAATCGGGCAGATGAGCAGAATAAATCCCTATATAACACATCAGAAGTTATGCGTCAACTTCAATATTGCTCGAGAAAGAGGAAAAATTTTAAGACTAGCCAGAAAGTTTCTTGGGCTGTAAAATTGACAGAGTGAACACACCCCAGAGAGGGGCTTTTTATGTCATCCATCACCACCGCTCAATTCAAAAAGGGTATCTTCATAGAATTTAAGGGCGAGCCGCACCAGATCGTGGACATGCAGTTTGTCAATCCGGGCAAGGGGAGCGCGTTTGTGCGGACAACCCTGAAGTCTCTTAAGACCGGCAAGGTTCAGGATTTTACCTACAAATCCGGCGAGGGAGCGACAGAAGTGCCCATAGAAACCCACGAGATGCAGTATCTCTATCAAGAAGGGGATATGTATGTATTTATGGATAATTTTTCCTATGACCAGGTATCAATACAGGAAGCAATCCTCGAGGATTATTTAGGATTTTTAAAACCAAACGATACATACCAAGTTCTTCTCCACGGAGAAACACCATTAGGTATGCGGTTTCCTAAAAAAGTCCGGTTGAAAGTTACGCACGCGGAGGAGGGGGCACGGGGAGATACTGTGTCTGGGGCGGGGAAAGTGGTGGAAGTAGAAACCGGGCTGAAAGTTACCGTGCCGCTGTTTATCAAAGAAGGCGACACCATCGCCATTGATACCGAAACGGGACAATATTTGGAGCGGGCGTGATTTGCTGATGTCATTGCGATCCCGATCCGCCGGCTGGCGGAGAGGGAGAAGCAATCTCATCTTTACGTGGGATTGCCGCTTTTCACTTATCGTTTTTGGTTCTATACTACGTGTACATGCCTGCCGAATTTTTTGCTGAAATCAGCGATCAGAAAACGCCGCCCACCTACAATTACTTCAATGGTTCACAATGGGTACCAAGTTCCAGTGGAAAAACGACCCAAGTGGCCTCGCCGATTGATGGATCCGTCATTGGTTTTTTGCAAGTTGTTACCACTGCAGAAATTGATGCGGTGATGGACAAAGCCGCCGCCAGCCAACCGGCGTGGGAGGCAACACCCCTTCATCAACGCGTTAAAATCATGCATCTGGCTGCTGACTGGGTCCGGCATTTTGAAGAATATCTCACGACCCTTCTGGTTAATGAAGTCGGCAAAACCGCTGATGACGCCAAAAGCGAAATCAAACGGACGGCAGACCTCATGGATTATTTTGCAGACGAAGCCCAATCGATTCACGGCGAGGAGATTGATAGCGATAATTTTCCCGGCTACGACAAAGGAAGAATTGCCCTCATCGAGCGGGTCGCCCATGGCGTGGTCGTTGCCATTGCCCCGTTTAATTATCCGGTCAATCTTGCAGGAAGTAAAATCGCCCCAGCATTACTTATGGGAAATAATGTCGTCTTTAAGCCGCCGACGCAGGGAGGAATATCCGGGGTCCACCTGGCACAGATTTTTAGAAAAGCCGGTGTTCCGGAGGGAGTGATCAGTTGCGTCACGGGAAAAGGGGAGGAAATAGGGGATTATCTGGTTGGACATCCCAAGGCCGGAATGATTGCATTTACCGGTTCCTCCGACACGGGCGTTGCCATTGCCGGCAAAGCTCCAATGAAGCCGCTCCTGTTTGAGTGCGGGGGAAACAATCCGGCTGTTGTTTTGCCTGATGCAGATATGAGTCTTGCTGCCCGCGAAATAGTCAAAGGCGCGTTTTCCTATGCCGGGCAGCGGTGCACCGCGATCAAATACGTTTTGGGAACGCGCGAGACGCTTGAAACGCTTGAAACGCTGGTAGTAAAAATGCTTGCGGAGTTAGTAAAGATGGGCGACCCGAGGAGTCCAGAAACCAAGATGGTCGGACCCGTGATATCTGCTGAGGTTGCCGAGCATATTGAAAAATTTATTAATGAATCTGTAGCGGCAGGGGCTAAGGTTGCCGTTGGCGGGAAACGGAACGGTGCGTATTTGGAGCCGACGGTTTTGACCAGTGTCCGGCCGGAGATGCCGGTTGTTGCGCAGGAGATTTTTGGACCTGTTGCGTCGTTTATTGCGGTTGCCGATTACACCGAAGCCATTCGCATTGTGAATGCCTCGAGGTTTGGTTTGCAAGCGTCAGTATTTACCAAAGACGAGGGAACCGGCTTAGTTTTTGCCAAACAACTCAATGTGGGATCTGTTCAAATCAACGGCTCTCCACAGCGGGGCCCGGATCATTTTCCGTTCCTCGGCGTCAAACACTCCGGTATTGGGGTGCAAGGAGTGCGGTATTCGCTGGAGGCAATGAGCAGGCTCCGGCCGATTGTGATCAATAAACCACAGTAACTATTCCCATTCCATTGTTGCAGGAGGCTTGGTTGTGATGTCGTAGACGACACGGGAAACTCCGGGGACTTCGTTGACAATTCTTGAAGACATGGTTGCCAATATTTCATAAGGGAGGCGGGACCACTGGCTGGTCATAATATCTTTTGATTCATACGCGCGGATTCCTACTACCTCAGCAAAGACGCGTCCGTCACCTTTAACGGCTGTCGAGTATGCGCCGGTCATGACAGCAAAGCATTGAAAGACTTTGTGGTATAACCCGGCAGCTTTCATTTCCTCCACAACAATCCTATCGGCAAGTTTGACTTGCTCGAGACGACTTCTGGTTACTTCTCCACGAACGCGCACCGCGTAGCCCGGGCCGGGAAATGGCTGTTCTCCCACGATTTCATCCGGTAATCCCGCGAGGCGACCCAACTCCCGCACTTCGTCTTTATAAAAATTCCGTAGGGGCTCGAGCAAGGCAAGCTTCATGTCTTTAGGGAGTCCTCCGACGTTGTGGTGGGATTTGATGTGGGATGCGTGTTTACTTCCTTTACTCTCAATGACATCGGAATAAATCGTACCTTGTCCAAGAAATGAAGCATCCTTGTGTTTGGCAGCTTGTTCCTGAAAGATTTCGACGTAGAGCTTGCCGATGATTTTCCTTTTCACTTCCGGATCAGTGATGCCCTTGAGTGCGTGCAGGAATCGGGCACGTGCGGAAACGACAACGAGATTGGCTTGGATGAGTTTCATAAATATATGGTGGACCCGTTTGTCCGTATCCGGACGCATGAGTCCGCTATCAACATAAACTGGAATTAAGTTATTGCCGATTGCTTTTCCGATGAGAAATGCGGCAACCGTCGAGTCCACGCCACCGGAAACCGCACAGATGACTTTTTGTTTGCCAACAGCGTCCTTAACGGATTGAATAATGTCATTGGGGTCTAACACGAAAGGGGTGAGGGACTCACTGCAAAGGAGCGCAAAGTTTTTGAGAAGGGTCACGCCATGTTCCGTATGATCTGCTTCCGGATGAAATTGTACGCCAAATAATTGTGCTTTCTCATTGATCACTGCAGAAAAACGCACCTGTTTGGTAGATCCAACGGCGATAAATCCCCTTGGCAGCTTCGTCACCGTGTCTCCGTGAGACATGATGAC
>JAGVFE010000133.1 GCA_020057765.1 Candidatus Woesebacteria bacterium
AAAGAGGGTAGATTCTTTGATGAGCTTTCTAAAGAAAACAGTCTCCTTAACCGGCGTTCCGCCTTTGGCAAATGTCAGTAACTGCCTGGTCAGTCCCTGGGCCCTTACCGAAGCGGTTTCTGCTGAGCTTAACAGATCGAATATCTTGTTCCCAGGTTCCACCAGCATCTTTGCCATGGAAATATTTCCTGAAATTGAAGTCAGGATGTTATTGAAATCATGGGCTATGCCGCCAGCAAGAATCCCCACCGATTCAAGTTTGTCAGCCTTCAAAAGCTCCTCTTCCATTCTCTTGTGTTCGGTGATGTCTTGTAATGCAGCAACCATGCCGATTACATTGCCCGAATCATCTTTCAGAGGTGCCGCGTTGATTGAGAGGATTACACTCCGCCCGTCAGGCCATTTAATTCCATGCCTCACATTATATACGGCAGCTCCTGTATTCATCACTCTAAAAAAGGGTAATTTATCTTCGGGAAAAGGCCCTCCCGATTCATCAACAATATGCCATCTGGGATCATTATATACTCTCCCGATTATCTCATCTTTTGTCAGTCCCAGAATCTTTTCCGCCGACAGGTTGGCAAATCTGATTGATTCATCGCTGTCGACCAGCGTGATCCCGACCGGACTTGTTTCGGTAATCCGCTCAAAAAGGTCGAGCTGTTTTTTAAGAGCCTCCTCCGACTGCTTACGGTCGGTGATGTCACTCAGGAAATTAAGAGTGGCTGATTTCCCACTCCATTTTATCAAGACGGCATTCAATTCTACCCACCTGATCTTGCCGTCTTTATGTATAATGCGAAAAGAATAGAGATGAGGAAGCTCCTCTCCCTTCATTCGCCTGACATGCCGATCAAAAACCATATCCCGATCATCCGGGTGAATGTATTCAACAAATGGTCTTGTCATGAGCTCTTCACCTAAATAACCGGTTATCATGGTGGTCATCGGATTGAGAAACACCAGTTTGCCATCCTGAACCACAAAAATGGCCTCGTTGGCATTTTCAAAGAGATTACGATATTTCTCCTCATTCTCACGCAACGCCTCCTCCGCCTGCTTGCGCTCTTCGATTTCAGACTTTAATTCCCCCATGATTTGTTTCAACTGCCGGACCATGTAGTTGAATGAAAGCGTTAAATCTCCTGTTTCTTTAAGCCTCTGAACTGCGTGAATCTCGTCCCAATTCCCTTTTGCCAATGATTGGGCAGCGATATTAAGACGTATAATGGGCTTTGTTATCAATTGAGCGACTATGATGCATAAAATGATCACAATAATCAGAATCGCACCGATTAGGAGGGCTGTATTGCGGTTATCGATGTTGATTTGAGCCATAAAATCCGACTCTGGCATAACCGTGACGATGAGCCAGTCAAGGCCTATGTTCGTCTGAAACGGCGAGACTGTCAGAAAATGACGCTGACCATCAATTTCAAAATCAAAGCTCTCTGCCTTAATTATGCCCAGATAGTTATTGAATTTTTTTGCAATGGCTTCAACAGAGTAACAAACAAGAGGAATGGAGCTTTCGCTCGAATTAAGTCTTTTCTTAACACCGGCTCCTGACTGCCCGATCAACAGTTTTTCATCTGTTGAGGAGGCTATAACCAGTCCGGAATGTTCCATTATAAAACTGATGCCGGTTTTACCTATATTAAGCGTTTTCAAGAAACCACTCAGTTGTGATAAAAAGATGTCAACCGAAACAACTCCAAGCAGGTTGCGCTGCTTATCATAAACTGGACAACTGGCAGCGATCGCCATATCCTGTCCTGTAACCAGAGTGTATACATCACTCCAGGAGTTATCTCCCTTTTTAACAGCACCAGTATACCAGGGACGTACAGTTGCATCGAAAAAGGGGATGTTCATAAGAGGTTCGCCGCGATTATTTTGATTATCAGTAAAGTATTTATGGAGCGGTCCTTTTGCGAATCTGTCCGTAACCATAATGTACTGCGAACCTTTCATGCCTTCACGACCGGCATCCACAAGACCACCCTTTGAATTGCCAAAATAGATACTTGTCACCGAATCGTAAACTTGAAGCTGCTCTATAAAATGACGTTCTAAAGCATCCGGGTCATCAGCCTTGAGCCACCCACGGCGAATGGCGTTTGCATTGAGTTGATTTATGCGGGGTGGTATTTCCATAAAAGAGCGCAAATGGTTATGAATGCGGGCGTCTATATCACTTCTCAGTTGATGCACAAGATTCCGTATTGCCTTTTGTTCGTTTCGATATGAAAGGTAGCCCACCAGTCCCGTTGCAAGGACAATGAGAATGAGAAATGGAACAACAAGTACAATTCGTAACGGAATCCTCAAGGATGACATTGTTCGTGGAGATGCGGTCACTTTCAGCAATCCTTTTTTTGAGTCAAACCTCCAAGCTTATCCCGATAATACTGGTTACAATTTTTTTTCTCTGTTTTCCGCCTTGTTTCCCGGTGGTACTACATTATCCCAAACATGTATATCGTGGCCAGCACCCCATGGAGCCGATTATAAATATCTCATATTCTAGGAATAATATCAATGAGTACGATTTGAAATCAAGCATTTTCATCAAGGTTGGCTGGTTGTTTAGTACAGGAAGCTGCCCTCACTCCCAATCATCCCCCCAATAATGCCACATTTCATCTGGCATTCAGTAATATAATACCTCGATAACCAAAATTGCAACTTTGTATTTGCAGTCGAGCGATTGCAATTCACGAAAAATGACATGTGATCGATGAGAAATGACTTGGTTCAAATGCATCCACGGAATAGCTTCATCCCTTCAACGTGAATCGCCACTTGCAATACAAATCCTTGGGATGGGGATCGGGTGGAGCGAACAGACATTGCACTTCAATACTCGGGTCGATCTCCCGGGCATAACTCTCGAACTCACCCCGGTGCATCTCTTTGCACACAAACTCTCCCAATCCTCTTTTAAGGCGTGCTTCCTGGGTGGGGCAGCTGGGAACGGTGATTATCACTTCGTCCTCCTTCTCCTCAATCTGATAGCCCACCAGGATGGTCCAGGGGAAATAACTTAAAGCTTTCACAAAACCCTTAAGACCTTT
>JAGVFE010000101.1 GCA_020057765.1 Candidatus Woesebacteria bacterium
ATGTGTGTAGGGAATGCCAAGCATCTCAAGCATTGCCGGAATTTGTGCCTCTCGAATTTGACCACGGAGTCCTTCGGCAATGTTAAAAACTAAATCAATTTTTCCTTTTAATTCTTTTAACTTACCATACGCATCTTCATTGGCCTCCACGTCAATGCACTCGTGACCGTTGGCCACAATGGCCTCGTGGATGGCATCAATCGTCGGCGGCTCGTCAAACTCTGCCTCGTCAATTGCTTGATCATTGAGAGCAGCCGCCACATGCCGAACATTAAAAGTAAAAGCAATGCGCATGAATATTTACGATAGAATGTTTTTGCAAAATGTAAAGAGGGGAAATAAAAAATGATAGTTATAATCTCGCCCGTTGGGAAATTTCGGCTTCCACCAGCTCCCGCGAGCGGCCGTATTTGAGGCGGGAGAGTTCAATAATGGCTTTGGCTATCTGAGGGTTTTGTTCCGACTTTATCTGGCTCATGTCTTTGGTCAAGTCTATCGAGAATGGTTTGACCGGCTCGTTGTGGACGATAGTTTTGACGTAGGCATTATATTTATCGATGTTGATAAGATCTGTTTCGTTAAACGTGGGCTGGTACTCATGCTGGAGATAGTTGGCATCGGTGACGCCTACACGGAATGAAACCAGCGTTCCCACGTTGCCAAACACCGCATTTTTAACCTCCTCTTCCATTTGCCCGATAAATTGGTTGGCAACTGTTAAGTCCAATCGGTATTTCCGGGCTTCAGAAAGAATTTGGGCAAAATCAGGGGTGGCAAAATTTTGAAACTCATCCACATACAAGTAAAAATCGCGCCGCTTCTCCTCCGGCATCTCTTGTCGACTCATGGCAGCAATCAATATTTTAGGAACAAGAATAAGGCCTAAAAAGTTGCTGTTTTCCTCACCGATTTTTCCCTTAGAGAGATTGACCAAAAGAATTTTTCCTTCATCCATGACTTCGCGAAATTTAAAACTGGACTTAGTCTGACCGATGATGTTGCGCATGAGCTTGTTGGTGACGAACCGGCCAAATTTGGACACGATGTAGTCCAGGACTTCGGATTTATGAAAATCAGTTGTTTGGGCTATCTGGTCCGTCCAGTAGCGCCGGATGATGGGATCCGTCACTTTTGGCAGTAACTCCTGGACAAACGAACTGTCTGTAAGACACCGCACCACTTCCACAAATGAACTGCCCGGATCATACATGACGGTAAGCATAGCGTTGCGTATGGCGTGTTCAAAGCGTGGGCCGATGATTCCGGTTTTCATGGGATCGTAAAGTTTATACATAAGACCGACAATACTGGTTACCACATAGTGCTTCTGTTCTTCTGTGTTTGCCTCAAGCATGTTAAGTCCCATCGGCCGTTCATTATCAGACGGATCAAAATAGATGACGTCCTCGGCTCGTTCCGGCGGCATACGCTGAAGGATTCCATCGATGAGGTCTCCGTGCGGATCTATGACGGCAACTCCTCGCCCTGCTTTAATGTCTTGCATCACTGCCTCCTCGAGTAACTGCGTTTTGCCCGTGCCGGTTTTCCCGATAATATACATGTGACGCCTGCGGTCATCCTCGCCGATGTAGATAGACCGGTCCACTCCGCGATAGCGGGAAACACCGATAAAAAGGCCTGACTGGGGAATCTGCATGGGCGCCGGTGCTCGCTTGGCATTGAGCCAGAAAATGTGCGGGGTCTCGACGGATTTGTTGGGAAAGTGAAACACCGTGGCCAGCTCGTCGCTATTGAGGACACTGAATTGATTGAAAAACGGTATGTTAAACACCGGAAAATAGCGGTAGATAAACTCCACCAAAAATAGTTGCTTCAGTGGCATCTTTACTTTGGTAAAGTGGTTTTGGTCTGATGAATACTGGCCAAAAGCCGTAATGAGATTTTCCAAATGGTGCTTGGCCAACTCTTGGCTGTGTGAGGATATGACTAAACGGACGACGGCGTTAAATCCTTGCTTGCTGATTTTGGTTTCTACGGCCTCAAGTGTTTTTTGATCCACCTTAAAACTTGCCTTCTCCGGATTTGCCTCTGTTTTTTTGACGTGGGAAATGTATCCTCTCCCCTGACTCCGCCATTTTCCTCCGGTAGGCTGGATCAAGAGCTGAACCGCTGCCCCCTCCCCTTCTTCCATTTTTGCCAACACTGAGGTGATTGATGACAAAGAATCTACAGGTAAATCGCGAAACACACGAATGGGCATGTAGTTGGCATTGGATAATCGTAATGCGGCAAAAGCGACTTTGCCGTTTTCAGAAAACATGTTGTACTCCTCCGTCTCCCGAATATCAGCACCCGGATAAGAACCATGGATTTGTTTTTCAACCAAATCTTTATACTTTTTCGGCACCGAGACGTAAAAACGGACGTCCTCACGCTTGGCAACGATCTCAAATGAGAGATGTTCCTGGGCTTTCAAAAAAGCCAGCTTGCCGCTGTGATAAAGACTGTGGAGGCTGGAAAACAGCTGTTCTGCTGCATCTATTTTTATTTCGTTGTCCCGCGGTACTGCTACTTGGAGGAGTACATAGTCAAGACTTCGCTGTTCCCGATCGCGATATTTCCACAAAAGGAAGAGCACATAACCCAAAAAAACAAGCCCCGCAGCAAACACCGCCATCAATAAAAGGCTTATGCCAAACACTTCGAGCCGATAGGTGAGGTCTAAGAATTGATCAGACATATTTTACCCTCATCATCTTCCCGTGAATGGTCTTAAGTCCCAAATGAACTTGTTTGAGACGACGGATACACCATTCAGAAAGCCACCGCCAAGAACTCATAATGCTCTGGTGCAGTCCCTGGGCTATCTGGTCGTCCGTCAAGGGAAGTGTGACAACCACCGCAGGGGGAGCAGTGGCTTGGCCAACCGCCTTCACACCCATCTGGGAAACACTTGCCGGCAACTGCACGGTCGTTGGTTTTTGCGATACACCAACACTGACAACCTCAGACGGCAGGGGAACTTCGTGGCCAATTTCTTTAATTGCCGGCACTTCCGCCGGAGTTACTGGTCCAACTTCGACTTCTTTTCCTCCAGCGCCACTTGCACCAATTGCCTGCGGTTGGTCACTTATGGAACTATTTGCTTGCTGAATCTGGGCAGGATCTATCATGGCATGTTCATCATATCACGAACTGAATGCAAAAATGACGCCCTGTTGATGCATAGGAAGTACAGGTGAAGCCAACTGAGAAACTTGCTGATTTGTTGATTGCATACCCGCCTCGCGGATCATCGTCAAATACCAAATGATCGACAATAATATCCACCGAGGTGGCTCCCTTTGTGCCGGCGTTTCTGAGTGTTTCTTTGTACTGGCAATGCTTGATCTGTTTTTTTTAATTCGAAAAGTACGTTCTGTTTTCAACAGCTCATATATCCTCCATGCAAATCGCAACCTTTTATATATGACTTTTTCTCTTGCTTCAATTCCTCTCTTTTGATTCTTTTCTTTCTTTACCACCTGTCCTTTCTTAACCATCGCCTCTATCTGGCGTACCGCCTGCCTTTCCTGTTTTCGGTTCACTCCCTTAACCCGTCTCTTTTTTACTTTCACTTTCTCCCGAACGAAAAGTGTCAATTTGTCTGCTATAGCTTCTGGATTGACACTTTTCTCCACCCTCCACTCCCCGCTTCGTCTCTTGCCAAGCTTTTTCCTTCGTTTTTCTTTTTTTCTGTTCTTAAAAGGTTCAACCCTTTCGGTTTTCCAGGGTTGAACCTTTACGGAATTTTCTCTCGCTTTTTTGACATTCCGCACTTTTCGTACTTCCCGTACTTCCCGTACTTTCCTCTCGTGTCTCCGTATACTTTTTTCAACCGCACGAACAGGTTTTGGTAAATCTTTCGCTAAAACCGAAAGAATAAACGGTACTGCGCCAACTCCAATACCTGTCTCACGGACCGCAACGAAGGTTTTCTTTGCTCTTATCATTTCTTTGTGACGCTCCTGAATCATCGGTAGTATCCGGATTGACATTTCGCGTAGTTTTGAGTCCTGTTTTATTTTAATTCGCTTAGTCTCTTTGATCGGCTCATGTTGACCCATTTCACTTTTTTTTGCTATTCGATCGA
>JAGVFE010000059.1 GCA_020057765.1 Candidatus Woesebacteria bacterium
CTACCGGCATGGGGACATATTGGCCTTGTTTAAGCAATTCCGTCATGCGGGCGCCGCGGTCGATCTGTTTTTTGGTCGCATCATCAAGATCTGAGGAAAACTGGGCAAATCCCGCCAGTTCCCGATACTGGGCCAGATCCAGCCGCAGACTGCCTGCGACTTTTTTCATCGCTTTATTCTGCGCCGAACCTCCAACACGAGAGACAGATAGACCAACATTGATTGCCGGCCGCTGGCCTGCATAAAACAAATCGGATTCAAGATACAGCTGGCCGTCGGTGATGGAAATGACGTTGGTTGGAATGTAGGCAGACACGTCATTGGCAAGCGTTTCAATAATCGGCAACGCGGTAATGGAGCCGCCCCCATGATCCTTATCCAGCCGGCACGCACGCTCGAGTAATCGGCTATGGAGATAAAAAACGTCTCCCGGATAGGCCTCGCGGCCAGAAGGACGACGCAAAATCAAGGAAATCTGCCGGTAGGCCCACGCGTGCTTAGAAAGATCATCGTAAACAATGAGGACATCGCTGCCTCTGTCCATGAAGTACTCCGCTAGTGCGCAGCCTGCGTATGGGGCAAGATATTGAAATGACGCCGGATCGCTGGCTGAGGCAGCCACAACAATAGTATGACTCAATGCTTTATGCTTGCTAAAAGCCGCAACCGTCTGGGCAATGCGCGAGGTCTTTTGTCCGATAGCGACATAAATGCACACCACCCCCTCGTGCCGCTGATTGATGATGGCATCCACAACAATTGCCGTCTTGCCGGTGTTTCGGTCGCCGATGATGAGCTCGCGTTGCCCGCGACCGATGGGGATCATGGCATCAATTGCTTTAATGCCCGTCTGGAGGGGTGTGGCGACGGGCTGTCGCATCGTCACCCCTGGTGCTACCTTTTCCATCGGGTAGCGCTTGATGCTTTTGATTACCCCTTTGCCGTCGACCGGACTCCCCAAAGGATCAATGACTCTGCCGAAAAATCCGTCGCCGACGGGAACGGACAGCAATTCGCCCACTGCCTCCACCGTGTCTCCTTCATGGAGCAGAAGATAATCTCCCAAAACAATGGCACCGATGGAATCTTCTTCCAAATTGACTGCCACCGCGGCAATATTGCCCTTGCACCGCAAAAGCTCCATATATGCCACGTGGGGCAATCCGGATATTTTGACGACACCGTCGGTGACGCTGGTGATATAGCCGACTTTCTGCGTACGCACTGAGGCTACCGAAGTGTCCAAGCGTTTGGCAAGTTCTTTGGCCACCAGTTGAGTGAGTTTCGTATCCATTGTATTACGCAGACAATATGCGGACCAAATCAGTCACCGCAGTTTGGCCGCTGGTGTCGATAAGAAATTCCCCAACATGAATTTTTAACCCCGTGAGAAGTTCCGGATTCAGTCGATACTCGGCTATCACCGCAAAATGTTTTTCAATGATCCGTTTCTCCGACTGTGTTAATGCGACAGCGGATTCGATAATTGCAGTATTTTCTCCACTTGCGCGTCTTGCTAATTTAGAAAAAAGTGCGTTTACCTTTGTCGCCATCCGCTTCTCCACGCCCGCCGTATCTAAATATTTAGAAATTTCCTT
Source organism: Candidatus Woesebacteria bacterium (assembly GCA_020057765.1). Taxonomy (GTDB): domain Bacteria; phylum Patescibacteriota; class Microgenomatia; order UBA10105; family UBA927; genus JAGVFE01. The sequence goes on from JAGVFE010000059.1 coordinate 1,599, forward strand.
AGCGAATAACCGGGCGTCATTAGTCTGTTGTAACATAGAGCTTAGTTCGATTTGGATATCTCTTTGAGATTTCGTGCAACAATTTTATGCTGTTCGGCAACCGTCAAACCTGAGAGTATCCGTGTAACCATTTCGGATGCTAGTGTTGCTGACTCTTTCCTAATTTCGTCAGCGAGTCCATCATGGATTCGCTGGGCGTCTGCTTTGGCTTTTTCTACAATATCTGCCGCCTCTTTTCCTGCCGCAGCGATAACGTCTTTTTCTACTTCTTTACCTGCCGCTTTGGCCTCCTCGAGCATCCGCCGCGCATCGCTCCTGGCCTCGTCAAGGAGTTTTTCGCGCCTGAGGGTAAGCTTTTCTTCTTCAAGCCGAAGTTTTTCCGTCAGTTTGACGCCTTCTTCAATTTCTTTCCGGCGCTTGTCAAGCATACCCAAAATCGGTTTATACAGAAGCTTGGTAAGGACCACCACCAAGATGGTGAAATTAATCACCTGCATGATAAGCGCCTGTGGTTGTATTCCCAGTTGTTCCATACGACGTTAGGTAAATTTCAATATCAATGCGATAACCAAAGCGTAAATAGCCACCGCCTCGGCAAATGCGATACCCAAAATCATGGTGTTCCTTACCTGGCTTTCGGCTTCCGGGTTTCGTCCTATGGCTTCCACGGCTTTTCCTGCCACAATGCCAATGCCGATACCTGGGCCGATTGCTCCCAGTCCGATTGCTAAGGCTGAACCTAATGATGATAATTCTGCTGCTGCCATCTAAATCACCACCTTACGTATGTTCGTTATGTGCTGCTGTTGCGTTGAGCAAAAATACCGACGTGAGCATCGAAAACACCAACGCTTGAATGATACCAACAAATAACTCCAATCCCAAGAAGGGAATTGGCGCGATGATCGGAATAAGGAATGCTATGACGGTTAGGAGAACCTCGCCGGCAAAAATATTGCCGAACAGACGAAACGCAAACGAGATCACTTTTGAAAATTCCGATACCAGTTCGAGAATCCCGACGAAAAAATAAATCGGGCTTGTGAGATTGATAAATTTTTTGGCGTATGAAGTTCCCAGGGTACGAAATCCCACAATCTGTATAACGACTATTGCAATAAGCGCCAATGCCAATGTGGTATTCAGATCCGCAGTACCCGCCCGAAACAGAGGGACAAACGCCGTTTGCCCCTCTTTCATTTCACGGAATCCGATGGTTCCCACGCCGGGCAAAAGCCCCACCCAGTTGAGGCTTAAAATAAATATGAATAGCGTTGCCAGAAGAGGAAAAAACTGTTTGACCTGGCTCTTCATGACGCTTGCAAATAGACTGTGGAGGCCGCCGATGAGGATTTCGGCAACCAACTGTCCTTTCCCCGGGACCAACACAAGATTGCGTGTTGCCAAAAATGAAAGAGTGACCACTGCCGCCATACCGATCCAGGTCGTCAGCAATCCGTTGGTGATGGGAACACCAAAGAGATGACCAACGGTTTCAGCAGCAAGCGAGATATGTGGCATTGGCAAATAAGTTCATCGCATCGTAATCTTTCTGATCACTGATGCAAAATTGAAAATCGATATCATCGTTCCAACAACCAGGAGTACGAGCGTCATCCATGGTGCCGTTGCTAATTGTTTATCCAGCCACCGACCGATAAATGCACACACCACCATCGGCATTGCGATGACCAACCCGATTTGGCTGACAAGTGATATATACCACCACGATGCTTTTGGTGGCGTACTCTTTCGTTGTATATCACTCATAATTGTAAAAAAGCGGTATTCCAAAGTCAACCAGGCAATTATATAACCGATACGGAGTCAACCAAGATCGTCAACCGATCTTCTTTCTCGTCAACGCGACCCACGACGCAAACGATCTTGTCATTGGTCCAGCTGCCTGCCGTGGTGGCAAAAACTTTTGGAAACACCACCAGCTCCATGCCGCCGGAGAGATCCTCTATGCGCACAAACGCCATAGCCTGATTGCCAGCCTTAGTGGTGATACGCCTGACGCTCGTCACCATGCCGCCGATGGTTACCTTGGATCCGACATGCACTTCGGTAATCTCAACTATCGGCGTTGCCCCCCGCTCGGTAAGGAGCTCGATAGCATGCATGAGCGGGTGATCCGTCAGATAAAAACCCAGCAGTTCCTTTTCCCACACCAGCAATTGATCCTTCGTCGGCGGCTCCACTTTCGGGAGATTTTGGATCGGATCATCGGCATTTTTTACTTCATCGTCATCAAAAAGCCCGGTTTGGCCGGCGGCGGCTATTTTTTTCTTCCGATGTCCTTCGAGAAGTAGATCGGGAAGCGCCAAAAGTAATTGTGCCCTGTTGCCGAAAGCATCCAGCGCTCCGGCGCGAATCAGGCTTTCAAACACTTTACGGTTGACCTTGGAAATATCTACGCGCTGGGTAATATCAGCAAGCGATCGAAATGATCCGGCTAGATTTCTGATAGATAAAATGCAATCTATTGCCGCCGTTCCGACATTTTTGATCGCAGAAAGCCCGAAACGAATAGAACCTCCTTCTATCGTAAACTCTACTCCCGACGCATTAATATCCGGTGGAAGGAGTAAAACATCCATCCGTCTGCACTCTTCCACGATTAGGGCGATTTTTTCATTTCGCGCCGGTCCGGACTGTGCGCCGGATTCAGCAGAAAGCACCGCCGTCATGTACTCAACCGGAAAGTTGGCTTTCAGATACGCGGTGTGATAGGCGATGGTAGCGTAACAGGCGGCATGGGCTTTGTTAAACCCATAGCCGGCAAACGGTTCAATGAGATGAAATATTTCCTCTGCTTTTTCCTTGGTCATCCCGTTTTTGATGCAGCCTTCAATAAATTTTTCCTTTTGCTTTTTCATTTCAGAGGGAATTTTTTTCCCCACGGCTTTTCGCAACTTATCAGCGTCTCCCCACGAATAACCGGCAAGGGTGATGGCCGTCAGGACTACATCGTCCTGATAGCAAATAATCCCGTAGGATTGGGACAGGACATCTTTGAGCCGCGGATCCGGGTATGTAATGAGCGTGGGGTCGTGTTTTCGCTTGATAAATTCCGGTATGACCCCCATTGGCCCGGGCCGGTAGAGCGCAACCATAGCCATGAGATCAAAAATACTCGTGGGTCTTAGGTCTTTTACATACCGGCGCATGCCGGTTGACTCAAGCTGAAATATTCCGGTCGTATCCCCGCCGGAAAGCATGGCAAATGTTTTTTTATCATCCAGCGGCACCGCGTATAAATCCACTGTCACATCCCGGTTTGCTTTAATAAACTGCAAAGCTTCAGAAAGAATCGTCAAATTGCGCAGTCCTAAAAAATCCATTTTCAAAAGTCCGACTCCATCTTCACCGATCGTGTACATGTCATATTGAGTGATGATCCGCTCACCCTTGTTTTCCCGCTGAAGCGGGGTGTACTCAACCAACTGTTTGTCTGCAATCACAACCCCTGCGGCGTGTACCGAGGCATGGCGGGCAACTCCTTCGAGTTTCCGAGCTACATCAAGGAGTCGCTTGGTTTCCGGTTCCGTCTGATAGGCAGCAGCCAGCTCCGGCGTTTGCTCGATTGCTTTCTCAATCGTCATTGGTGCACCCTGAAATCCCGGCGGGATCATTTTGGCGATCCGGTCCGGATCTTTGTACGGCATGCCCAGAGCCCGGCCGCCATCCCGCACCGCACCGCGGGCCTCCATGGTACCGTAGGTGATAATCTGTGCCACTTTATCACTGCCGTATTTTTGCGTGACATAGGCGATGACCTCATCCCGGCGGTCATCGGCAAAGTCAAGATCTATATCCGGCGGTGTGGGTCGCTGGGGATTGAGAAACCTTTCAAACGGAAGCTTGAAGAAAAACGGGTCGATACCCGTGATGCCCAATGCATAAGAAACCACCGACCCGGCAGCTGATCCGCGACCGGGGCCAACGGCAATGCCTTGGCTTTTGGCCCAGTTGACGAAGTCAGCAACAATGAGAAAGTACGTGGCATAGCCTTTTGTCTTGATGATATCGAGTTCATAGGTAAAGCGCTTTTTTACTTCTTCTGATAATTTTCCATAGCGTTCCGGCGCGTGCTCCCAGACCAGTTTCTCTAAATAATTCGCCGGATTATCCTCACCTTCCGGCAGTGGAAAATGCGGCAAGATCCAGTTGCCGATCGTCAGGTGTGTATCGCACAAATCAGCGATTCTTTTGGTGTTTTCGATGGCCTCTGGATATTGAATGAATAAACCCCGCATCTCATCCGGAGACCGCATATAAAAATCCGGCGACTCAATCATCGTCAACGGCCGGTTTTTTTCCACAATCGTATGCTGCGTTTGGACGCAGAGAAGAATTTCCTGTGCCTCGGCATCGTCGGGGTCTACATAATGAATGTCATTGGTAGCAACCAGAGGAAGGCCTAATTTTTTGGCAAGGGTGATCAATTTCTCATTCACGATGTCTATATCGGGAATATGCGGGTGCTTTTGAAGCTCTATATAATAGTGATCGGGTCCAAACAACCCTGCATACTGGCGGGCCACAATTTCGGCTTCCGCGTCCTGATTGTTGCGGAGCAAATTGGGCACTTGGCCTTGTATACAGGCGGATAAACAGATGATATCGTTGTGATATTTCTGAAGAATCTCCCAGTCTATACGCGGTTTATAATAGTATCCCTCCAGATGCGCATGAGTGACGAGTTTCATCAAATTTTTATAGCCGTTTTCGTTTTTGGCCAAAAGGACCAAGTGGTGCGGGTCGACATCAACTTTGGCCTCCTTGTCAAATCGGCTTCGCCGCGCTACATACGCTTCGACCCCAATAATGGGCTTGATCCCGGCAGCCGTGGCCTTCAGATAAAACTTAAAGCTCCCATACATGGCCCCGTGATCGGTAAGCGCCAACGCATCCATCCCAAAACTCTTGGCCCGCTCGATGAGATGATCCAACTTCCCCAGCCCATCAAGGAGAGAATATTCAGAATGCGTATGAAGATGGACAAAATCAGACATAAAACTGCTTACTCCTTTGGTCTAGGTCTTGCTTAAGTATAACGCAAAGTTCGCTCCGGATACACTGTTGGGCTTGACAGGGTGGAACCCTGTCATATAAGCTAAATACATGCCTCAGAAAAACTCCAGAAAAATTTACTAGGAAAATGCTTTTTATCATGCATACAACCGAGGTGTCGAAAAATGAAATATTTTTCTCGATCGAGACGACCATCTTGCTTTCTTCCACTTGTTAAAAACTGCTCTTCTTCCTGCAACTGCTCCCGAACAGGGTGGAACCCTGCCAGGGAGCAGGCGTAAAAAATTCCATGACAAAATAGATTTAATGGCCTATTGCCTCATGCCTAATCACTACCATATTCTCTTGCGTCAAAAAACAATTTCCGGGTTGACAGAGTTTATCCGTTCGTTGTCAACATCTTATTCCATGTATTTCAATAAAAAATACCGGCGCGTGGGTTCATTGTTCCAGGGCGTTTTTAAAGCAACTGATATCAGAGACGAAAATTATTTGCTTTGGGTTTCGCGTTACATTCATCGAAACCCTCCTGATTTTCAAATTTATCCTTACAGCAGTTATGATGACTATCTTGGCAAACGCAAAACTGACTGGCTTAATACTAATCTCCTACTCGAATTTTTCCAGAGTAAACGCATGAGCCGCGAGAAAAATTATCAGGAATTTGTCGACAACACTAAGGAGGAAACTCCAGCTGATTTCTCCTTTATCACTCTTGAACCGGAAAACGAAGAAGATGAAGTTGAAGAGCGTCTACAAAAAACCAGCACCTTGTTACGCTCTCATGGCAGGGTGGAACCCTGACACCAGGTAATCCAGCTTCCCTAGGCCATCAAGCAAGGATTATTCACTATGCGTATACAGGTGAACAAAATCAGACA
>JAGVFE010000057.1 GCA_020057765.1 Candidatus Woesebacteria bacterium
AGTGCGGTACCTCACGGCTGGCCCCGCCGTTTGTCGTCGGGCGGTCGTTGATGCTTTATTGAATAAATACGGAAAACAAAATGTATGAATATATCGGCTATAATCCTTGCCAAAAATGAAGCGGCCAGAATTGGTAGATGCCTTGAGTCGCTTGCGTGGACAGATGAGCTAATTGTGATAGACGATGGCTCCACTGACGATACAGTAAGGATTGCGAAGTCGCTCGGGGCGAGGATTATTAATAGTGCTGAAAAAAGTTTTGCTGAACGAAGAAATATTGGCTTGATGGAGGCGAAAGGATACTGGGTCCTTTACGTTGACGCTGATGAAACGGTGACGGAAGGTCTTGCTACAGAAATTAAGAAAACCATCACACAACCATCGTTCGTCGCATACGCCATACTTCGTAAAAATTATTACCTGGGTCATCCTTGGCCGTTTCAAGAAAAGATTCTTAGACTATTTCGAAAGTCGGCTCTTAAGGACTGGTACGGTGAGCTCCATGAGTCGCCTCGCGTCCAAGGAGAAACAGGAGAACTTTCCGCTCTTTTGCTCCACGACACCCACCGTACGCTTGAGGGGATGGTTGCTAAAACAAATGAATGGTCGGAAGTGGAGGCAATCCTTCGACTTGCCTCAGGACACCCGCCTGTCGTCTGGTGGCGCCTATTTCGGGTCATAGCAACGGCTTTTTTTGATTCCTTTATCAAACAAGGCGGCTGGCGGGCAGGAACTCTTGGCTGGATCGAAAGCATTTACCAAGCCTTCAGTATATTTATCACGTACGCAAAATTGTGGGAACTCCAGAATAGAAAACAATGAAAAAATATATCGCTGATACAACAAAAATTGCATTATTTAAAGGAAGAAAAATACGGAAAGTTTTTTACAGGAGCGAGTGGTGGTTTTCGGTGGTAGACGTCGTTGGTGCATTAACAGAAAGTGCAAACCCTCAGGTTTATTGGCGCGTTCTAAAAAAAAGACTCATCGAAGAGGGGTCAAGTGAAACCGTTACAAAATGTAACGATTTGAAAATGCCTGCTGAAGACGGAAAGATGCGTATTACTGATTGCGCAAGCACAGAAGTAATATTTCGTCTCATTCAATCGATTCCTTCTCCCAAGGCAGAGCCACTCAAGCGCTGGTTGGCACGCGTGGGTTACGAACGAGTGCAGGAGATAGAAGATCCGGAGCTTGCGACAAAAAGAACTAGAATGCTGTATAAACTCAAGGGATATCCGGATGATTGGATTGAAAAGCGCATGCGAGGTATCGCGATCCGCGAGGAACTTACTGATGAGTGGCAAAAACGGGGTACGCAAGAGCAAAGAGATTATGAGATTTTGACTGCGGAAATTTCTAAAGCAACGTTCGGTGTCACTCCAAGTCAATATAAAAAACTAAAAAGATTACAGAGGGAAAATCTGCGTGACCACATGGATGACTTTGAGTTGATTTTTACGATGCTCGGAGAGCGCTCGACCACGGAAATTCACCGCACTGAGGACTCCAAAGGTATTCCGAAACTCAAATCCGATGCCAAGGCCGGCGGAGAAATAGCAGGAGGAGCCAGACGAAATTTAGAAAAACGTCTGGGCAGGTCAATAGTTTCAAAGAAGAATTATTTACCATGAAACATTTATTAATTCGGTTTTGGCCGTTATTGTTCATTATTGCTGTCTGGTTTGTTTTTGCACATCCGTATTTTCTTAAGGGGCTCGTGCCGTTTCCGAGTAAATACCAAGTGACGTTTTTTTCCCCGTGGAGTGCGCAGTACGGCATGACGGTGAAAAATAACGCCATGCCGGATGTCATCACCCAAATTTATCCCGGGAAGCGCCTGACGATTGAGACGTGGAAGATGGGACAGGTGCCGCTCTGGAACCCATACAGCTTTTCAGGCACCCCGCACCTGGCCAATTATCAAAGCGCGGTGCTTTCGCCGGTAAATCTCTTGTTTTTCATCTTGCCGGAGGTTGACGCGTGGAGTGTCATGATTCTTCTCCAGCCGTTGCTTGCCGGATTATTCATGTATTTCTTCCTTCGAACAATCGAGCGATCAAAACCGGCAAGCATCATCGGCTCCATTGCGTTTATGTTTTGCGGATTTATGACCGTGTGGATGGCATACGGGACCCTCGGATGGGCTATCCTTTGGTTGCCTCTATTATTTGTTTCAGTACTTCGACATTTCCAGATGCGGTCGTGGTGGAATTTGTTCTTGTTGTCGATTACTCTGGCATGGTCGTTTTTTTCCGGCCACTTCCAGATGAGCGTGTATGTGTTGCTTTCGGTAGTCGCCTTCATCGTCTATCAGGGTATGCAAACGAAACAAAAGAGAGCAGGAATTGAGTTAGGGGTGGCAGTTATTTTAGGTTTGATGCTTAGCTCGCCACAAATCCTTCCTTCATTGGAAGCCTACAGCCAGTCAGTCCGCAGTGAATTATTTACGCAAGGAGGTGGCATCGCATGGCAGTATCTCGTGACACTCTTTGCACCTGATTTCTACGGCAATCCGGTGACGCGCAATGATTGGTACGGGTTTTATGCGGAGTGGGCATCGTATATAGGAGTCATACCGCTTCTTTTAGCATTTTTTGCCATACTTGGCAAAAAGACATCACTTGCATGGTTTTTTTTGACCCTTGGCGGTATATCGTTTTTGATAGCAACACCCTCGCTTGTTAACACACTCGTTGTGAACTTGAGGCTGCCGGTCATTTCGACCAGCTACTCGGCGCGCATCATTGTGTTGGTAAGTTTTTCACTCAGCGCGCTTGCCGCATTTGGACTTGACGGATTGGTGGAAGACTGGCAGAAGCGCCGATTTACCTTGTTGCGCTGGTTATGTTTGATCACAATAATTTTTTTGGCTTTGGTTTGGGCGGTAATATTTGTCTTCCGACCGTTGCCGATGGATACATTACTCGTTGCAAAGCGCAATTTGTATCTGCCGACCGGATTGTCTTTGGCTGCGCTGGGATTGTTTATTTTGGGATTTATTAGAAGTTTTCCTACTAGAAAATTCATCCCATTTATACTCATTGGTTTCGTTGCGTTTGACTTGCTTCGCTACGCGGGCAAATGGATGCCGTTTGATCCGCGTGAATATGTGTATCCTGAGGTTGACATATTATCGTTTCTTAAAAAAGAAGTCGGGTACCAGCGGATATTCGGTAATCTCGGAGGGGAAGTCACAAACGGGTTCGGACTTTTGGGAATTGAAGGATACGATGCCGTATATCAAAAACGGTACGGAGAATTTATCCGGTCTGCCAGTACGGGAAAAATTATTACTCCGGAGCGTTCCGTGGTGCAGTTTCCCAAAATAGGCAGGTATTCTGAATTTGCATTGCAACTGTTAGGTGTTCAATATCTAGTCCACCGATTAAGCGATGGTCGATTTTCATGGGCCTATCCTTACTGGGAATATCCTCAATACGAAAGCATTTACAAGAATGAGCAATACGAGGTGCTAAAAAATCAAAAAGCTTACCCTCGTGTGTTCTTGGCATCTTCTTATATTACCCGTACTGCTGATCAAGATATGATAGACGCTTTTCATTCAGAAGGATTTGATCCCCGGCAGACTCTGGTTTTAGAAACCAATCCGGATATTGCACCGCAATCAGGAGAAGGGACAGCTGATATCACGAAATACACACCAAATGAGGTGGTGATACGCACAGCATCAACGGCTCCCAAGCTTCTGTTTTTGTCCGACGTGTATGATCCGGGATGGAGAGCAATGGTTGATGATAAGGAAGCGCGGATTTTTCGCGCAGACTATGATTTTCGTGGCGTCGCTGTCCCTTCGGGAGAACACTCTGTGCGGATGGTATACTGGCCGAAGAGTTTTGTTTATGGTTTATGGATAGCGGCGATAGGAGCAGGATTATTGGTGATTATCGCCTTTCGTCTAAAAAAGCTATGAAAATAGGTTTTTATTCCCCGTATTTGGATGCGCTCGGTGGCGGTGAGCGCTATTGTTTGACACTTGCATCGCATTGGTCGGGCAGTCACAACGTCGAACTTTTTTGGGATGATGCTTCTATTATTGATAGCGCGAAAAAGCGACTCAACATTGACCTTTCGAAGGTAAAAATTACTCGGAATATATTTCGAGATACTTTTGTGTTCAAAAAGCTATTTATAACGCGTCAGTATGATCTGATTTTTTTCTTGAGCGACGGGAGTGTGCCGACCAGTCTGGCCAAACACAATATTTTGCATTTTCAGATGCCGTTTGCTTCGGTTTATGCATCACCATGGAAATTTAGCAGATACGATGCGATTGTTTGTAACTCCAGTTTCACAAAAAATAATCTGGATCCCGCCTTGCAAAATAAAGCAATTGTTATTTACCCGCCGGTCGCCACGCACGTTTCCGGATCAAACAAAAAAGAAAAAATAATCTTGACTGTCGGCCGGTTTCATCCGGCCAAAAAGCAGGATGTGTTAATTGAAGCATTCAAGAAAATGGCACAAGGATGGAAACTTATTTGTATTGGAGGTTTACTTCCGGCGGACAGGACATATTTTGAATCACTTCAAAAAGCATCAGACGGATATCCCATTGCCTTGGTTGCAAATGGATCATTTGATACGCTCCAGTCATACTACAAGAAAGCAACTATCTATTGGCACGCTACAGGATGCGGTGAACAAGATCCTCAACTACAGGAGCATTTTGGCATCAGCACGGTTGAAGCAATGGCCCATGGATGTATTCCGGTGGTCTACAATGGCGGAGGATTGGTTGAGATAATTACAGAAGATAAAAGTGGATTTCTTTGGAACACGCCAGCGGAACTTTTGGAAAAAACGGAAAAAGTATTGCACAATCCACCCGTGGCAAAAGAAATTCGACAACTAAGCATAACAAGGAGCCGCGATTTTGACGAAGCCAAGTTTTTTTCGGCATTTGATGAGCTTTTGACTCGATTAACATCATGAAAAAATTTTGGCCTGATCTACTTGCGCTGGTTTTTTTCACTTGCGTTGTTGGTATTTTTTTTGCGCCGACTGTTTTGAAAGGACAATTGCCGGTCCCAGCCGATGCATTGGTTGGTCTTTATCACCCATGGAGAGATGCACTGACAAAAGACTATCCGCGAGGGGTACCGTTTAAGAATTTTCTCATTACCGATCCGGTGCGTCAGCAGATTCCCTGGCGAAAAACTGCAATTGACCAATGGAAGGATCGCATACTTCCATCGTGGAATCCATATAGTTTTTCCGGAGCCTCCCTTGTTGGCAATATACAAGCAGCCGTTTTTTACCCACTCAACATTCTCTTTTTTCTTTTTGAATTTCCGGTCGCGTGGACACTTCTGATTATGCTTGAACCGTTGTTAGCCGGGATTTTTTTCTATCTGTTTCTGCGAAACAGACAACGCTCGCCTGCGGCAAGTTTATTTGGGGCTATAAGTTGGAGTTTTTCCGGATTTTCTGTGGCATGGTTGACATGGGGAACCATGATGCACGTTGCGCTCTGGCTGCCGCTTATATTGCTTGCAATTGACAAACTTATTGAATCAAAAAGATGGCTTATTTTGCTTGTGGCGTCGCTTTGTATGCAGTTTTTTGCCGGTCATGCGCAGATATCGTTGTATGTTTTGATGCTTTCTGCGGGCTATGCGCTCTGGTGGTTACGATTTCGCCGGTTTTTAGCGGCTTTTTGTCTATTTATTGTCATTACATCAATTCAATGGATACCGCTTCTTGGCACAACGATGCAGAGTAGTCGCCTATTGGAGACAGTATCGTGGACTAAGCCGGGATGGTTTTCGCCGTGGCAACATCTGGTTCAATATATTGCTCCTGATTTTTTCGGCAATCCGGCAACGCTCAATTATTGGGGTGAGTGGAATTATGGTGAATTGGTCGGCTATATAGGCATTGTCGGCTTGATATTTGCGTTAATATCATTCCTTCACTGGAAAGAAAAAGAGCTCCGGTTTTGGTTTATAATGCTTGTCGGATCACTATTATTTTTTCTTCCGACGCCGATTGCTTCGTTGCCATATATTCTTCACCTGCCATTTCTTTCCTCGCTCCAGCCGACCCGGTTGACCATGGTGGTTGATTTTGCTTTGGCCATACTTACCGCATATGGATTCGATGCATTTTTGAAACATAAAGGCAAAAGAGCGTGGGTCGCCATGGCAGGCATCGGTTGCCTCATTGCTTTATTGTGGATTTTAGTAATGGTGCAAGGTGCGGCAAC
>JAGVFE010000083.1 GCA_020057765.1 Candidatus Woesebacteria bacterium
ATGAAGCAGCGCAGATGGAGCTCGCTCTCATGTGGTATACACAAAACAAACTTGTTGCCAAAGGCTACACGCCGCTTATTGCTCCGGCGCTCGTCAAAGATTTTACTCTTGTGGGCAACGGACAATTTCCCTGGGGCAAAGAAGAGGTCTATCATTTCGAAAAAGACGATATATATTTAGCCGGAACGGCAGAAGTGCCGGTGACGGCATATTTTGCCGATGAAGTGCTGAACGAAAAAGATTTGCCGAAGAAATTTGTTGCTTTTTCGCCGTGTTTCCGGCGCGAGGCGGGCAACTACGGAAAAGACACCAAAGGGGTCTATCGATTGCACCAATTTAACAAAATTGAACAAGTTATTATTTCGATCAACGATATGAACAATTCTTTTACTCTTCATGAAGAATTATTGGCTAATGCAGAGGAAATTCTTCAAGCCCTGGAGCTTCCATATCGCGTGTTGCTCATGTGTACCGGTGACATGGGTGAGCCGCAGGTGAAAAAGTATGACATAGAAACGTGGATGCCGGGCAGAGGCGCGTACGGAGAAACAATGTCCAACTCATTTATGGGAGATTTTCAAGCAAGGAGGCTGAAGACCCGCTATCGAGGAAAAGACGGCACAGTCAAGTTCTGCCACACGCTCAATAATACGGCTCTTGCCTCACCCCGTATTTTGATAGCAATTCTCGAGAATTATCAAGAGAAAGATGGAACTATTAAGATTCCCAAAATTCTCCAACCATTTCTTGGAAAGAAAATTATTGCGCGATCATGAGTTGGCTTTCGTATATTTTCCCCCGTACCATTGCGAAGTTTTCTTCTCCATATAACAAAGAGATCCGGATTAACGAGGAAAAAGGAAAACTGAAACTTCTCGTGAATGGCTCTCGGCAGTCCGGCGCCTACATTGAGATGCTTTGGAAAGGAGCATTTAAGGAATTTCAGATACCTCAAAGGTTTACACCAAAAAAAATTCTCGTCCTTGGCGTTGCAGGCGGCACGGTGATTCATTTGCTGCATACTTTTTATCCCGAGGCATCCATTGTTGCCGTCGACATAGACCAAACGATGATTGATGTTGGAATACGATATTTTGATCTGGATACCATTGATGAGTTGGCGTTTGTCTGCCAAGACGCAGAGGAGTTTGTTAAAAAGCAGTCTCACGCGTTTGATCTGATCATTGTTGATTTGTTTATCGGGACTCATGTTCCGAATTTGATACTGAAGAAATCTTTTTTAACAAAACTCAAGACTTCTTTATCGAGCGCTGGTGCGATAATCATAAATTATTTGCGAGAATTTGAATATTTGGAAAAGTCAGAACAACTTAAAAAAACAATTGAAACAATATTTTCCTGCAGAGCTGAAAAATCCATCTACGGCAATAGGTTTTTCTTTGCTCGCATGGTAAAATAATCTGATGTTTAAGTTCCTCGGAAAGCTCCTGGATAATAACGAAAAAGAAATCAAACGGTTTGGCGCAATCGTGGCCCGGATCAACGCAGAGGAGGCATCCGCTACCACTCTGGCAGACAGTGCGCTCGTCAAAGAAACCGCGCTCCTCAAGGAACGGTTGTCTGCTGGCGCCACCCTGGACGAAATTTTGCCGCGGGCGTATGCACTCGTGCGCGATGCGGCCCGACGCACACTTGGACAACGGCATTTTGACGTCCAACTGATGGCCGCGGTAGCGCTCCATCAAGGCAAAATTGCCGAGCAAAAAACAGGAGAAGGAAAGACGTTATCAGCGACCCCGGCGCTGTATCTTAATGCCCTCACCGGTCGCGGTGTCCACCTGGTGACGGTTAATGATTATTTAGCACGCCGCGACGCCGGATGGATGGGGCCAATATTTCAATTGTTGGGTATTTCTGTATCAGCGATGATTTCTGAACAGTCATATCTCTATGACCCAAATTTTGATGATGCGTCGGCAACGGATTGGCGGCTCAAGCATTTACGCCCCATCTCCCGTAAAGAAGCCTATGCAGCCGATGTGGCCTACGGCATCAATAGCGAGTTTGGTTTTGATTATCTTCGGGACAACATGGTCACCGAAATTAGCCAACTGGTGCAACGAGATCACCATTTTGCTGTCGTTGATGAGGTTGATTCTGTCCTTATCGATGAAGCCCGCACTCCGCACATCATTTCAGCTCCGGCGGCTGAAGCCACACATAAATATTACGATTACGCCAAGTTGGTTGATAAGCTTTCTTCTGAGACGGATTACAAAATTGATGAAAAACTTCGTACTGCGCACTTAACCGACCACGGAATTCTCAAAGTCGAAAAAATGTTGGGACTGGGCAACATTTACGAGACGGATTTTGAAACGGTTCATCACATCGAGGCGGCGCTGAAGGCCCGGACGTTATTTCTGCCAGACAAAGATTACGTTGTCAAAGAAGGACAGGTAGTAATTGTTGACGAATTTACGGGGCGGCTCTTGGTCGGCCGGCGTTATAGTGAGGGGATTCACCAAGCCATCGAGGCCAAAGAAGGGGTTGCCATCCAACAAGAAAGTCGGACGCTTGCCACCGTATCGCTTCAAAATTACTTTCGTATGTATGAAAAACTTGCCGGCATGACGGGCACGGCGACGACGGAGGCGGAAGAATTTCATAAAATTTACTCCACTGATGTTGTTTCTATTCCCACGCATCGGCCCATGGTGAGGGCTGACTTTGCCGATAGTGTCTATAAAACAACGCGCGCCAAATACGCAGCCATCGCCAATGACATCATCGAGCATTATAAACGTGGTCAACCGGTCCTCGTGGGTACCACATCAATTGAAAAAAACGAGATCATCAGCGATTTCCTCAAAAGGAAAGGCGTGCCGCATGAAGTCCTCAACGCCAAAAATCATCTTCGTGAGGCCATGATTATTGCTGACGCTGGCAAAAAGGGAGTGATTACGGTTGCAACCAACATGGCCGGCCGCGGAGTGGATATCATCCTGGGCGGGTCGCGGAAAGAAAAGTGGGAGGTAGAAAATGAGAAGGAATGGGAAAAGGGAGATATGGAGTGGCAGAAGGCACACGAAGAAGTGGTCGCCCTTGGCGGCCTTCATGTCATCGGTAGCGAACGGCATGAAAGCCGGAGGATAGATAATCAACTGCGCGGCCGATCCGGCCGGCAAGGAGATCCCGGCAGCAGCCGCTTTTTTGTGGCGCTGGATGATGACATCATGCGCCTTTTTGGCGGGGAGCAGGTAGCCAAATTGATGACGGTGTTTAAATTACCCGAGGATGTCCCGTTGGAACACGGGATGGTGTCGCGGGCAATCCAGCAGGCGCAGGTGAAAGTTGAAGGGTTTCACTTTGATTCGCGCAAGCACTTGGTGGAATACGATGATGTGCTCAATAAACAGCGGGAGATTGTCTACAAGCGAAGGAGGGCGATTCTACAAGGAGAAAATCAAAAAGAAGAAATTTTGGGAAAGTTATCTTCTGAAATTTCTACCGTAGCGTCATTATATGCGGGTGAAAAAGAGGGGATGATGGAACGGGACAAAATTGTTTCCGAGTTTGTATCGATTATCCCCTTTGATGAGGCTTCCCAAACCCAGTTGGTCAAACAGCTGGAACAATTCCATGCCACCGCCGACGTTGTCGATTTTCTTTCGAAACTGTCAGCAGATATGTACGAAGCGCGGGAAAAACAAGTATCACCCGAGGTTATGCGGCAGGTTGAACGGTGGGTGAGTCTTCAGGTCATCGACAACCTGTGGATGGATCATCTGGATGCGATAGATGATCTACGCGAAGGAATCGGCCTTCGGGGTTACGGCCAGAGAGATCCGTTGGTTGAATACAAAAACGAGGCATTCAACATGTTTGAGCGGTTGCTCGCAACTGTCGATAGCGAGATAGTTCACAGGATATTTAAAGTACAAGTGCAACTCGCGCCCTCCTCCGTCCCGCCCGGCGGGACTACGGCGGGCAAGCCGTTAGCACCAAATCCGACTCCTCAACCCATCCCTTCCCAAAAGCTCGGCCGCAACGACCCGTGCCCCTGTGGGTCAGGGAAAAAATGGAAGAAGTGTCACTATCCGAACATACCATGACCAGACGACGCATCGCTGTCCTTGCCTTAGCCGGCGTGTTAGCTGCCGGGGGCGGAGGTATAGCGTATACCAAGCAACAACAAACTACCAAGACTGCCTCCACTGTTCAGATTGCGGTGGTCAAGCGCGCGACATTCATCAAAACAATTGCCTCGTCCGGAAAAACAAAAGCTGCGCGCGCTGTTGAGCTTAAATTTCAAACTTCAGGAAAACTTACCTGGGTTGGTGTCAAAGAAGGAGACCAAGTATCGGCTTACCAGGCGATAGCATCCCTGGATCGCCGCGAAGTACAGAAGAACCTAGAAAAGGCTTTACGGGATTATTCCTCCGAGCGCAATGATTTTGAAGAAACCTGGCGGGTGACGTATAAGGGTACAAAAAATCCCGATTCTGCCCTCACCGATACGGTGAAGCGGATCTTGGAAAAAAATCAGTGGGATCTTGAGAAAGCGATACTTGACGTCGAACTTAAACACCTTTCCCTTGAGTATTCCACTCTCGTGACCCCGATTGCCGGTATCGTCACGCGGGTGGATACACCAATTGCGGGGGTCAATATTACCCCGGCTACTGCGGTGTTTGAAGTGGTGGATCCGGACTCTCTCGTGTTTGAGGCGAGTGTTGATGAAGTGGACGCCGCAAATATCGCCATTGGGAAGATGGCAACGGTTACCCTGGATGCATTCTCTGATTCTCCTTTTCCCGGGAGTGTATCCAACATCGCATTTGCCGCCAAAACGTCAAGCGGCGGCGCGACGGTTTTCCCGGTGGAGATAGCGATTGCCACATCGTCAGCAATCAGGATCGGAATGAATGGTGACGTGGCGATAATAACACAAACCCAAGAGGATGCGCTCGTCATACCCACTGAAGCGGTACGCGAAAATGGCAAAGGATCATTTGTCTATAAAAAGGAAGGCAAGACGTATAAAAAGGCGGCCGTCGAGCTGGGCGCGCGAAGCGACGGGGAGGTAGTAGTCATGTCCGGGCTTACTGAAGGGGACGAAGTAGTGATAAAAGGATTTACCAACCTTTCAAAATAATCTCATGGCATCAAATGAAATCCTTCGCGTTTCCAGTGTGTCCAAAGTGTATCGGATGGACGGAGTCACGTTTACCGCGCTTGACGGCGTATCGCTTGTGATTGGCAAAGGCGAGTATGTGGCTATCATGGGACCGTCCGGCAGCGGCAAGTCCACCCTCATGCATATCATCGGGTGCCTCGATCGGCCGACGGCCGGCACGGTAGAAGTTAGCGGGAGGGATGTTTCACGTGCGCCCGATCGGGAGCTTGCGCGCGTCCGAAATACCGCCATTGGATTTGTGTTTCAGCAGTTTAATCTTCTTCGTAAAACGTCGGCGATTGCCAACGTCGAGCTCCCGCTTATCTACCGGGGCATATCTTCCCGAAATCGACGCGAACAAGCCAAAACTATGCTTGCAGAAGTTGGTTTAGCTGATAAACTTCCCAACATTCCGTCGCAGCTTTCCGGCGGCCAGCAGCAGCGGGTAGCC